>JANMJF010000376.1:0-5368 GCA_031371245.1 Pseudomonadota bacterium
ACCACGTCGCCGGCGGCAATACCCCACGGGATCGGCGTGCCGACCGGCGCAGTGCGACGCGACGGCAAGGCGATCTCCGTGCCACCCCACGCCACCAGCATCAGACCGTGGCCAGCATCCGCCGCCAACACCGGCGATTCGAACAGATTGGCAAAACCGACCAACCGCGCTACTTCGACGGTGGCGGGGCGACTCAGCACCTCACCCGGCACGCCGTCCTGCAGTGTCTTGCCATGGCGTAACACCACCATGCGATCGGCGAGCAGATGGGCTTCGTGCAGGGAGTGGGTGACCAGCACCACCGGGATCTTGAGTCCCGCGCGCAGTATTGCGAGTTCTTCATAAAGACGTTCACGGGTCATCTGATCGACCGCGGCAAAAGGTTCGTCGAGCAGCAATACGCGGGGCTCGCGCACCAGCGCCCGGGCCAGCGCTACGCGTTGCATTTGGCCACCCGACAACTGCGCGGGTCGGCGCAGTTCGAGTCCGTCCAGGCCGACCGTCGCCAGCGCCTGCATGGCACGCGCGCGGCGCTCGCTGCGCGGCAGACGGTGGACCGCCTCGGCGATATTCTCGACCACCGTCAAATGGGGAAACAGCGCATAGTTCTGAAACACCATGCCGACCGCGCGTGCACTGGGGTCAAGCCAGCGGCCACGACTGCTGTTCTGCCAGCATTCATCACCGACCATCACGCGCGCCTCGCGCACGCGGCTCAAGCCCGCGATGGCGCGCAGCACGGTCGACTTGCCGGCGCCCGAAGGCCCGACTAATGCCAGCAATTCGCCGGCCCGACACTGGAAGCTCGCCGCGAGCGGGATCGGAGCCTCCTGGGTGAGGGCCACCTCCAGCATTACAACAGGCCGCGCTCGCGGCGCCGGCTAGCGCCCAGCCAACTCACCAGCATCAAAGCCGCCAGTGAAATCACCAGCAGCAGCGCCGACATGTTCGCTGCACCGTCCAGTTCAAAGGCCTGTACACGATCGTAGATGGCAATGGCGATCGTGCGGGTCTCGCCCGGAATATTGCCGCCGACCATCAACACCACGCCGAACTCACCGAGGGTGTGAGCCGCCGTCATGATCAACGCGGTCAACAGACCGGGCCAGGCCAGCGGTAATTCGATACGCCACAAAGTACGCCAGCGCGACAGCCCGCAAGTGCGCGCCGCGTCCAACAGCTCTGGCGCAATCGCGGCGAAGGCACGTTGCATCGGCATGACCGTGAAAGGCAGATTGACTACCAGGCTCGCCACCAGCAAACCGGTAAAAGAAAACGCCAGGGGTGCGCCGAATACTCGTTGATAGAGCGCACCCAGGGGCGCGCCATTACCTAGTAACGAGAGCAGATAGAAACCCAGCACCGTCGGCGGCAGAATCAACGGCACCGTCAGGCTCGCTTCGACCAGCGGTCGCCATGGCCGATGTGAGTAGGCCAGCCAGCGCGCCAATAGAATGCCGGGCACCGTCAGCAGCAAGGCGGTGGCCAGTGCCAGACTCACGGAGATGCGTAGCGCGTCCCAATCCATCGCCGCTTATTCGTCCGGCACCGTGAAACCGTAGCGACGCAACACGGCGCGTGCCAGCGGCGACTTGAGATAGGCATAGAGCCGCGTCGCGGCCTGCCCTGCGCCGCGCATCAAGACCATGCGCTGGCGCAGCGGCTGGTGCTGGCTGGCATCGATCAAGATGTATGAGCCGGCGCCTTCAAACGGCGGGGCAAGCGCCAGCGACAAAGCGAAGATGCCGGCCTGCGCTGCCCCCGAGCGTGCAAACTGCGCGGCCTGCGCGACGTTTTCGCCCAACACCAGATGGGGCGTCATGGCCTGCCACAGGCCAGCAGTCTGCAAGGCTTCGCGCGCGGCGCGGCCATAGGGCGCGTGGGCGGGATTGGCGATGGCGAATTTGCTCAAGCGACTATCGTCCAGTGCGCGCCGCAGATCTGCGAACTTCTTATCGAGCGCGATCGCCGAACCGCGCGGCACGAACAGCACGATGCGGCCAATGGCATACAGCTCGCCGGCGTCCTGCGTCAGCTCTTGCACCGCCAGCTTCTGCACCAGCGCCTCGTCCGCCGACATGAAGATGTCGAAGGGCGCACCCTGCTGTAACTGGGTGAAGAAATTGCCGGACGATCCATAAGTGACACGCGCAGCGACGCCGCTCTCACGCTGATACGCAGCCACCACTTCATCGAGCGCGTAGTGCAGATCGGCAGCCGCCGCGATACTCGGCGACCCCGCCGCGCTGGACGCACACGACGCGATCAGAGCTAGCCACGGCAGGACTCGCAATAACGGTCTCAGTCTGCGCCATAGGCCCACACATTTCATGCCCGCATGGTAACGGATTTCAACGGCGCAGCTGGCTTACGACCCGCTGTCGCGCAGCGATGTTATTTACAGCATGACTTGCGTTCCCAATTCCACCACTCGGTTTGCAGGCAAGCGAAAATAGCTGGCGGCGCTCTCCGACTGACGCGTCATCCAGGAAAACAACGCGCAACGCCAGCGGGGTAATTCGCCGGGTCCGTCGACTATCATCGAGCGTGCCACAAAATAAGTGGTGAGCATGGGCTCGATAACGAGACCACGTGCAGCGGCCAATGCCAGCGCGGCGGGCACATCCGGCTCCTCGCGGAAGCCGAAACGTGCGGCGACGGCGAATACATCGGGTTTCAGTTGCGTGATCTCGACGCGTTCCTCGCTCGCAATCCAGGGCAGGTCTTCGTTGACGACGTTGAGAAACACCGTGCGCTCGTGCATGACCTTGAAGTGCTTGAGGTTGTGAAACAGGGCACTCGGCACGATTTCCGGATCGGAGGTGAGGTAAACCGCCGTGCCCTCGACGCGCGGCACGTCGGGCGCCGAGTGTTCAAGGAAGTCCTGCATCGGTATGTCGATACGGCGGCGTTGTTCGGCGACCCGCAGGCTGCCTTCCTTCCAGGTTGTCAGGAGCAGGAAGATACCTAGACCCAGCGCCATCGGCAGCCATCCGCCTTCGAAGATCTTGAGCAGGTTCGAAGCGAAGAACAGCGCTTCCAGCATCCCGAACGCGCCGAGCAGCCACAGCAGGAATGCACGGGAGCGGCCACCCGTGATGCTGCGCACGTAGAGCGCCAGCAGCGTGGTAATGATCATGGTGCCGGAAACGGCAATGCCATAGGCCGCCGCCAGCGCGCCCGATGAACGAAACGCCAAGACCAGCCAGACCACGGCGACCAACATCAGCCAGTTGATAGACGGAACGTAGATCTGTCCACGCTCGGTGTCGGAGGTGTGCAAGATCCTTATGCGCGGCAGAAAGCCGAGCCGGGTAGCCTGCAAAGTCATGGAGTAGGCGCCGGTGATGGTGGCCTGTGAGGCAATCACGGTGGCGGCGGTCGCGAGCAACACCAGTGGGATAGCAAGCGCTTCCGGCGCGAGCAAGTAGAAGGGATTCGAGATCGCGGTCGGGTCGCGCAGCACCAGGGCGCCTTGGCCGAAATAGTTGAGGAGCAAGGCGGGGCAGACCAGCCCGTACCATGCAAGCCGCACCGGACGTGCGCCGAAATGACCCATGTCGGCATACAACGCTTCGCCGCCGGTGAGCGCAAGAAACACCGCTGACAGCAACACCATCACCTTGGCCGGCTGATCGATGATGAAGGTCAGTGCGTGGGCTGGATTGAGGGCGGCGAGGACGCTCGGCGTCATGACGATACTGCGCGCACCCAGCACCGCCAGGGTGAGGAACCATAGCAGGGTGATCGGTCCGAACAATCTGCCGATCCGTCCGGTGCCTTGTCGTTGAAGCAGAAACAGTCCGATCAAAATCGCCACCGTGGAGGGCACGACGATATGTCGCGCTGCCGGCGCCACGGTCTCGATGCCTTCGATCGCCGAGAGTACCGAGATCGCCGGAGTGATGATGGCGTCACCGTAGAACAGGGCTGCGGCGAAGACACCGCCGATGATGACGGCACTCGCCTGACGGCCAGTGCCGACCGCGAGACGATGCGCCAGCGCGGTCAGCGCCAGCACGCCACCCTCACCCTGGTTGTCGAAGCGCAGAACGATGGCGACGTACTTGATCGAAATGACGAAGGTGATAGCCCAGAACAAGGCGGATAGCACCGCCAGCACACCTGCCTCCTCGACGGCCAAACCGCGGCTGCCAACGAAGGCCTCCTTGAAGGCATACAGTGGACTGGTGCCGATGTCGCCAAACACCACGCCCAGCGCCGCCAAGGCCAGTCTGGGCGTGGCAGACCTCGGAGATGCCAAATTCTCGGTCATACAGATTTACGGCCTTCGCAGGAGGCAGAGCTTACTCAATGATGCTGCGTTGAGGGTGTTGCCGATAGCGTTTCCTGCACCGACTCGATACGCGCTAGAGCGACAGCCACCAAGGCCGCGACGGCTGCGCACAGGCTATCGGGCAGCTCGCGCAGGGGCGCTGCCTTCGGCTCGTGTAAGGCGAGTACTCCGCGCGGCTCATGGACGCCGGGCAGTGGCAACAGCAAGGTCATTGCGTCATCGCGAAGATCGGGATTGGCGGGCAAGAACCGCCCTGTTGCCCACACGCCATTGGCAATGAGTCGCTCAAGATCGCCGACAATATCGCCGTCACCGTCCAAGGCATGCAACTTGTGCTGCGCATCGGGAAGCAGCAGCCTCGCCGCCACACCAACGTATTGGCTCAGCACGGTGTTCAAGCACCTCTCAACGTCCGCCAGTGTCGCGGCGCCGGTGAGCTCGCGGGCCAAGGCATGCAGCATCGTCGCTTCGCTGGCGCGCATTTCTGTTTCGAGCGCGGTGGCGCGCAGTGCGCCGGTCAAATGACTCAAGACCAGTGACACCCCCAGCATGACGCCAAACGTGATGAGCGATTCGGCTTCGTCGACGTTCAGCGAAAAGCGCGGCGGCACGAAGAAAAAATCGAAGCACAACACCGACATGATGGCGGCAAGCACACCCGGCCCGCGGCCCCAGCGCACCGTCGTCACAACCACACCGATCAGAAACAGTGGCACGATATTCACCAGGCCGACATGCCCGAGCAGCGGTGTCGCGAGCAAGCTGGTCAGGCCTGGCAGCGCGAGGCCTCCACCGTAACCCATGCTGGCATGAGACAGGACTTTCGCGGTGGGTGGAGTCGTCATCGGTTTCACGCCATGAGTATGGGCAGCGCCATATAAAAATGGTGTAAAAATGCACGCCGCTCTTGGCTGCGCTGCCCTCAAGGACAGATCCCATCGGCTCTTAATGAAATCTTTGCGACATAGCCGCGAAGATTATCGGCATCTTTGCCGCGCTGGTCCTAGAGTCCTCCCATCTGGTAATACGAAGCGTGACCGCCATGGATCTCATCTATCTGCTGGGTGTCGG
>JANMJF010000380.1:0-3132 GCA_031371245.1 Pseudomonadota bacterium
GTGGCGATCACCAAACGGCCACCCGCCACCGTCCACACTTCGCCACTGCCGGCCGGCGGCGTGTCACCGGACAACACCATCGACAAGAAGTCGTCGTGGTAGAACTGCGTGTTGACCATCGCCAGATCGATATGCTGGCCCCGGCCAGTGCGTGTCGCCATCACCATCGCCGCCAACACACCGATCACGCCATGCACGGCGGCAGTGGTATCGGCCTGGGAGATCGGGAAATCCACCGCACGGTTGTGCCCCAGCTCGGCGAAGCGATCGATGAGCCCGCTTTCGGCGTGCAAGACCGGCGCATAGGCGGCGCGATCACGCTCCGGGCCAACTTGGCCGAAGCCCGAAATCGAAAGCATGATGAGACTCGGCTTGCGTGCCGACAGCGTCGCCCAGTCGAGACCGAAGCGCGCCATTACACCGGGGCGAAAATTCTCGACCAGGATGTCGGCGACATCGATCATTTCAAGCAGCAGCGCGCTGGCGCCGGGCGCCTTGAGATCGACGCAGATGTTGCGCTTGCCGGCATTGTGCTGGGTGAAATGGCTGGCGAGATTGCCGATGCGGCTGCCGTAGGCACGGGTCATGTCGCCATCGGGCGGTTCGACCTTCACTACCTCGGCGCCGAGATCGGACAAGATGCGCGTCGCGAAGGGTCCCGATAGTGCGCGGGTCAGATCGAGCACCTTGGTGCCTTGCAACGGAAACGCCATAGGAGCCTGCCTTAAATGATCGTGTTCGAGAATGGCGGGTCAGAGTAACCGGCCCATGGGCTGAACACGAGACGCACAAATTGTCGTAGACCCGGCGCCCGCATCGGGTGGCAGTGTGTGTCAGTGCCAGCGCGGTTCACGACGGCATGACGAGCCGTAGACTCGCGCAGCCCGGCACAAGCTCGGTCCAGCTTGCGATGTCCGACACAACCTCGATCAAGGTCGCCGGTTCACAGACCAGTAACAGATCCGCACGCCGGGTGGTGAGCACGCTGGCCAGTTCGGCAATGCCGGGGGCATGGGCGACCAGCAATAACCGCTCGACGTCGCCGGCGGCGTCACGCAACAGATCGAGCATCGCTGCGGCTTCGGCGTTATAGAGTTGTTCGCGCACGCTGACGGCCACCTTCCAGCCAGCGGCAACACGCATTGCCGCAGCACTCTGTTGTGCCCGTACAGCGTTGGAGCACAGGATGCGATCGGCCACCCACCCGTGCTCTCGCAGCCACACACCCAGGGCACGGGCCTGGGCCAGGCCGTGGGCCGAGAGCGCGCGTTCTAGATCGTTTGTCGTGCCCGCAACGGCGGTGGCTTGCGCATGTCGTAGCAACAACAGAGATTTCATGTTTGCACCTCATTGGCGTTGATTGTGCATTGTAGAAAAGCCAGGCGCTGAGTTCACCTTGCATGTTTGAATCAGCCCTCGCTACTATCCCGCGCAAGAAACCCACCGCCGTAACGGCTTCATCCAAGCGCGAGGATAGCTACCGTGTCGAATACCGAACTCTCGCTGGGCGCACGCCGCGCGGCATGGCGTGATTCTCTCAGGGAAGAGGTGTTGTGGCCGGCGCAGCGCATTTGCGATCCCCATCATCATTTGTGGGGACACCCGGACGACGAGTATTTCGCAGCGCAATTGGCGGCCGACATCGGTGACGGTCACAAGGTGTTAAAAACCGTCTACGTCGAATGCGAATGGGGCTATCGCACCACCGGACCGGTCGAAATGGCGCCGGTCGGCGAAACCGAATTCGTGGTTGCGCAGGACGAAGCCTTGCGTGCGCAGCTTGGCCACGGTGTGATCGCCGGCATTATTGCTTTTGCCGATCTGCGTCTCGGCCGTGCGGTGCGGCCAGTACTCGATGCCCATCGCGAAGCCGGCCGTGGACGCTTCTGCGGCGTGCGCCATTCGGTGGCCTGGGATGCCAGCCCCGAGATCTTCAATCATCACCTCGAGCCACCGCCGGGCTTGTTACTCGACCCGCAGTTCGTAGAAGGCGTAGGCATCCTCGGTGAACAGCAACTGTGCTTCGATGTGTGGGCTTTTCATAGCCAGTTGGCGGAAGTCACTGAACTCGCGCGCCGCGCGCCGGGCACCACCATCGTGCTCGATCATCTCGGCGCACCGCTAGGTGTCGGGCCCTATGCGGGACGGCGCGAGCAAGTGCTCGCCCATTGCCGCACGGAGCTACAGGCTTTCGCGGCGCTGCCGAACGCGCGGCTCAAGCTCGGCGGTATCGGCATGACCACCTATGGCAACGGCTGGCACAAGCAGCCGCAACCGCCGAGTTCAAACGACATCGTTGCACGCTGGGGTGACTTCATACGCTGGTGCATAGGCTGCTTCGGCCCGGCACGGGTAATGTTCGAATCGAACTTCCCGCCCGACCACCGCTCGTGCAGTTATCGCACTTTATGGAACGCCTACAAACGTATCGCCGAGCCCTATAGCCAGGCCGAACGCGATCTCATGTTCCACGACAGCGCGCTGGCCACCTATCGACTGTAGAGACCGCACTCAGTCGCGCAGCAAAAACCGATCGAGGAATTCGCGCACGCAGCCCTCGCCACCGTTCTTGGTCAACACCACATCGCAAGCCGCAATGACCGCCGCAGTGGCATCGGCCGGGCAGGCAGACAATCCCACGGCCTCGATCACCGCGAGATCGTTGATGTCGTCGCCAACGTAGGCTACCTGGTCGAGACCGATGGCGAGTTCGCGACACCAAGTCGCCAACACGTCGAGTTTCGGCGCCTGCCCGACATAACAGCGCGTCACACCCATCATCTCGGCGCGCTTAACGATCATGCCGTCGGCGAGGCTGTGACTGATGATGCCGACGGTGAGACCTTGCGCAACGGCGCGCTTCACGCCGAGGCCGTCCTTGGCATTGAACTTGCGGAATTGTTGCCCGGATTCGAGCACATAGATGCCACCGTCGGTGAGGGTGCCATCGACGTCGAGGGCGAGCAGTTTTATTTTTGTGGCGTCACTTGTCATGTTGCCGCTTGCCGCGCGCCTTCAAACCGGCACCGCAAGCGCTTGGGCCGGCGACAAATTGAGGATACTGACTTCGCCGGTCGCACCATCGATGGTGATCTCGGCGCCGTCGTCGAGCAGCTGCATGGCATGGCGCAG
>JANMJF010000381.1:0-9327 GCA_031371245.1 Pseudomonadota bacterium
ATGCCAAGACTGGCGGCGCTGTCTTCGCCCAGCGCGAGCACATCCAGCGCGCGCCGCGTGCTGAACAATAAAGCCCAGCCTACGACCATGAAGGGCAAGGCCAACAGCACATGTTCGAGGCTGCGGTTGGCGAGCGAGCCCAGCAGCCAGAAATAGATCTCGTAAGCGGCGAACGGATTGGGTGACAGATTGAGGATCAAGGTGGTGAGTGCGCCGCTCAGGCTATTGATGGCGACGCCGGCCAGGATCACGGTCAGGATATCGGCGCCGCGGCCGGCCACGGCCTGGATCGCGGCGACCGCGAGTAACGCGCCGAGCATGCCACTGGCCGGCAAGGCCCAGTAGGCGCCTGCCGCGAAGCCGCTGTAGAAAGCCGCCACCGCGCCGAGGGCGGCGCCGCCGGAAATACCGATGATGCCGGGTTCCGAAAGTGGGTTGCGTAACAACCCCTGCAATGCCGCGCCGGCACTGCCGAGGCTGGCACCAACCATCACCGCCAGCAGGGCACGTGGCAGGCGGATATCACGCACGATGATCGCCAAGGTCGAATCGTCGCCAGGGTGCAGATGTTGCACAACTTGCAGCGGCGTGATGAGCAAGGGCCCGACACACAGCGCCGCGAAAAACAATACCAAAGTCAGCAACAGCAGCGCGACAAGATGGCTGCGGGTGGGCGCCAGCGCGCGCGCGGTCGCGCTAGTGAAGACCGTCACTGCCGTGCCTCGCGCAACAGCGCAATGGCCTCGCGATTGAAGGCGCCGGCACAGGCCCACAGATTTTCTGGCACAGCGGCGCGACGGGTGGGCGCGCCGTGCCGGGCAAACAGATGACCCAGGGCCGGCTGGTCGAGCTGCGTTTCGGCCAGCGACGGTCGTGTGCTCTGACGCGCGCTGAATACGATCATGTCGGGCTTGCTCAGCAGCAGAGATTCGAGACTCAGGTAGCCGCCATTGCTGAGACCGAGTTCAGTGGCCAGATTGTCGAGACCGGCGCGGTCCAACATCTCGTGCATCAGCGAGTGCGGGCCCGGCGTAAAGCCGTTGGGTTGATAGACCAAGGTGCGCAAACGCGGTTGCGGAGGCGCGGCGCTCAGTGCGTCGTCGAGCTGGCTGAGCAATTGTTCGGCGCGTGCTGCAACGCCCAGTACATGGGCCAGTCGGCGCAGATTGGCGCGATAGTCTGCGAGGCGATTGGCGGACGGCAAGCTCAACACGGTCATGCCGAGTCGGGTGAGCAGGTGGGTGGCCAGCGCGGTGGTGTTGTCACTGGTCACCACCAGGTCGGGGGACAACGCGACGATTTCCTCCACTGCGCCGTGATTGACGGTGAGGTGCGCGGCACGGCCATGGAAATAGCTGAGATTGGCGTCGCGCGAGAGGGCCGTCACCGACACGATGCGCGTGTCGTCCAGCAGTTCGAATAACAACGAGTCGGTGCACAGATTGAGCGACGCGATACGCGCCGGTACGGCCGTGGCACCAGCGCTCGCCAGCAGCAGGACGAAAAGCAGCGTGCCGTTCAGCGCGCCGCGCGTCGCCGACGTACCGCGTCGGCTAGTTCGTGCAGCAGCGGCTCGGTCGTTGCCCATGACATGCAGGCGTCAGTGATGCTTTGACCATAGACCAGCGGCGTATCGTTGGTGTGATTCTGTTTGCCTTCCTTGAGGTGACTTTCGAGCATCACACCGCAGACTAGATGCGAACCACCGGCAACCTGCGCGCCCACTTCACGCGTGACGGCGGGCTGCTGGCGGTGATCCTTGCGCGAGTTGCCATGGCTGCAGTCGATCATGATGCGGTCGCGCAGACCGGCGCCGCGTAGCGCCGCACCGGCGGTGCCAACCGACTCGGCATCGTGGTTGGGGCCGCTGTTTGAGCCGCGCAGGATCAAGTGACAGGTGTCGTTGCCACGGGTGGTAACAATGGCGGCGATGCTCTGCTTAGTGACCGACAGGAAATGATGAGGATGACGTGCCGCGCCGATGGCATCAACCGCAATCTGCACACTGCCGTCGGTGCCGTTTTTGAAGCCGATTGGCATCGACGAACCGGAGGCCAATTCGCGATGGATCTGACTTTCAGTAGTGCGCGCCCCGATCGCGCCCCAGGCCATTAAATCGGCAACAAATTGCGGGGTGATGACGTCGAGGAATTCTGATCCGGCCGGCATGCCGCGGTGCGCGAGATCAAGCAGCAGGCCGCGCGCCGCGCGCAGACCGTTGTTGATGTCGAAGGTGCCATCGAGATGGGGATCGTTGATGAGTCCTTTCCAGCCAACGGTGGTGCGTGGCTTTTCGAAGTACACGCGCATGATGATGCACAGGTCAGCCGACAGCGCGCGCACCGCGCCTTGCAGGCGATCGGCGTATTCGAGGGCGGCCTTTGGGTCATGAATGGAACACGGGCCGGTCACCACCAGCAGGCGATCGTCGTCGCCCCGCACGATGGCTTCGGCCGCGCGTCGCGCCTGCGCCACGGTATTGGAAGCAGTTTCCGAAAGCGGCAGTTCTTCCATCAGGATCGCGGGCGAAATCAGCGGTCGGTAACCGGCGATGCGTTCGTCGTCGGTGCTATGGAACATGCGGGAGAACTCCAGGGCGCGTCGATTGAGGGCCGCGATGATAAAGCGGCATCGCATGTGATGCCAGCGACCAGGGTCCTTACAGCGTCGGCCAGCGCGTGCCGAAAGTAAAAGCCAGATAGGCGCCCAGGTAGCCAAGACTACTCATGTAGACCCACGCAAACAGCGGCCAGCCCCAAGTACCCGTCTCACGACGCATGACCGCGATGGTCGATACGCATTGCAGACACAGCGCGTAGAAAATCAACAGTCCGAACACCATCGGCAAGGTATAGACGGGTGTGCCGTCACGGTGCTTGGCGGCGCGAATACGTGAAGTCAGGGTCGAATTGGCGTTGTCTTCGGTGCTGCTGTCGACGGCATAAATAGTGCCGAGCGCGGCGATCACCACTTCGCGGGCGGGGAAGGACGCCAACACGGCGGCGGTTACTTTCCAGTCCCAGCCGAGGGGCTCGAAGATCGGTGTAATGGCACGGCTCAAGCGGCCGAGATAGCTGTCTGATAGTTGCTGCGCGGCGTGTTCGCTGCGACTGACACCACTGGGCAGCGTGTCGTCGCGCGGAAATGACGCCAGCACCCACACCACCAGCGCCACACTGAAGATGATGGTGCCGGCGCGCTGCAGGAAGACGATCGCGCGGGACAACAGCTTGGACAGCACGGCGCGCAGATTGGGCATGCGGTAGGGTGGCATCTCAAGCAGGAAGCGCGCCTTGGCACGTGACCAGTAGAGACGGCTGATCATCCAGGCCGTGACTGCGCCGCCGACGATGCCGAGCATGTACAGCGCAAACAGTACCAGTCCCTGCAGGTTGATCATGCCGCCGAGAAAATGCCGCTCGGGCACGAAGGCCGCGATCAAAAGCGAATAGACCGGCAAGCGCGCCGAACAGGTCATAAACGGCGCCGCCATGATGGTGGCGAGTCGGTCATGACGATTGGCGATGACACGTGTGCCCATGATGCCCGGCACCGCGCATGCGAAGCTCGACAGCATCGGAATAAAAGACTGCCCGGACAGGCCCAGGGCGCGCATGGCGCGGTCCATGAGGAACGCCGCGCGGGCCATGTAACCGCTGTCTTCGAGAACGATGATGAAGGTAAAAAGAATAATGATCTGGGGCAGGAACACCACCACGCTGCCGACTCCGGCGATCACACCTTCGGCCAGAAAGCGCGTAAAAAGACTGGGCGGCAGGCTGGCGGTGACGGTGTTGCCGAGCGCACTGGTCAAGTAGTCGATAGCGTCGACCAAGGGCGCGGCCCAGGCGAATACGGCTTGAAAGACCAGTGCCATCACCAGGCCGAACAGCAACGTGCCGATGATAGGATGATTGATGAGTTTGTCGGCCGCATCGACCACCGCGCGGCGCGGTGTCGGCCCGCGCACTTCGACGCCTTTGAGTTGCGTCTGAATCCAACTGTAGCGGTCGCGCGCCTCTAGCGTGGCAAGATTGCGTCCGCCGCCGACCTGCTGGCGCAAAGCAGCGAGTATCGCTCCCAGATCGCCGCCGACCTCCTGGGTGAGTCGTTGTTCGGCGTAACCGCCGGCATCGACCAGTGCGCGGCGCAGTTCAATAGCGCTGGCGCTCACGCCGCGCTCGGCGAGACGCGCCGCAAGCTCGCTGACCGCGTCTTCGAGCGCCGGGTTCAAGACCAGATGCGGGGCCGCCGGTGCGCGCAGTACGCCGTCGAGAGCGGTCTTGAGTTGCTCTATGCCGGTGGCGCTGGCGGCAGAAATGGCTACCACCGGTACGCCGAGGCGCAACGCCAAGGCCTCGATGTCCAGACTTACACCTTCGTTGCTCAGGCGATCGATCATGTTCAGTGCAATCAGCGCCGGCACACCGGCTTCAAGGATCTGACTGGCGAGAAACAGATTGCGGCGCAGATTGGTGGCGTCGACCACGATGATGACCGCCGCTGGCGGCGGCATGTCCGTGATGCCGCCGCGCAGGACGTCGACAGCGATCATCTCGTCGGGCGACATCGCGGCCAGGGAATAGGTGCCGGGCACGTCGACCAACCGTACCTGGCGGCCCGCGACCTCGGTATAGCCGGACACCTGCTCGACGGTGACACCTGGATAGTTGCCGACCTTCTGGCGCAGCCCGGTCAGGCAATTGAATAAGGTGCTCTTGCCGGTGTTGGGGTTGCCGAGGGTGACGACCAACGGCATCGTCTCAGACGCAGGTAGGGCGCTCATGGGTAGCTCAGCTGACGCGGCTTATGAGGACATTGGCCGCTTCCTTGCCACGCAGCGAAAGGGCGTAGCCCATCACGCGCACTTCCATGGGGTCGCCGGCCGGGGCGTAACGCAGCACTTCGATTTCGATCCCTTCAACTACGCCCATCTGCATGAGACGTTGGGCGGTTTCGTCGATTTCAGAGAACCCTTCCACGACGCCCGTCTGGCCGGGACGCAGGGTCGCGAGGGTGGTAGTCATGGGCGGCTGAGCAGGCCGAACAACGAGCGACGGCGGCGCGGTTCTAAATTAACGTGGATGCTGGAAGCTTCGCTGCGGTTGATGGCCCAGCGCTCGTTATCGATGCCGATCAGAACCGGGTCGCCGGCGCGCAATACGCCGAGACTGGTGCCTGGCACGATGCCGCGGGCGGCAAGACGCGCAGTGGTGTGGGGATCATCGGCATCAATGGAAACGATGATCGCGCGGTCGCCTGGCTTGAGATTCGGTAGGGTAACCACGTTGTTTAGCAACCTCGGCCTCGGACTTTGTGCCCGATAGTCTCTGAATACTAATCATTCTTAGTTGCAATAACAATGTGGACGATAGGCCCAGCGTGCGATCTGATCCCGGTCAAGGCATGCCACGGCGCGTACCCAGTCGGTAATAGGGCGCAACTTCCGGCGCTGAATTGCTCAGGTGCAGGCGTTTGATGTCGCGCCAGTACTCGGCCGTCAGCAAGTCGCCGTGCTGTTCCAGGAAGGCGGCTCTGAGTCGAGCGTCGATGGCCAGGAAACGGATGAACTCTTCCGGGAAGATGTCACGCGGACCGACGTAAAACCAGTTCTCGGCGCTCATTTCGTCGTCGAGGTTGTCGGCCGCCGGCAGCTCGCGGAACTGGCACTCGGTGACCAGGCACAGCTCGTCGTAGTCGTAGAAGATCACGCGCCCATGGCGCGACACACCGAAATTTTTCAGCAGTAGATCGCCGGCAAAGATATTCGTCATGGCCAGATCCTTAATGGCCTGGCCATAGTCGAGTAGCGCGAGCCGCGCGGCGTCGAAATCGTAGTCCAGCAAATACAGATTGAGCGGCGTCACACGGCGCTCGGAATAGAGGTGATCGATGACCAATTGGTCGCCCTCAATGCGCACGGTCTGCGCCGTGCTGGTCAACAGTTCCTCGATCAGTTCGGGGGCGAACTTGGCCAATGGGAATTCGATGTTGCGGAATTCCTGGGTGTCGATCAGACGTCCAGCGCGATCGTGGTTGAAGACGAACTTGTATTTCTTTTTGACCTCGTCGTGACTGATATTCTTGGTAAAGCCGAAGCTGTCGCGTATGACTTTGAACACCAGGTCGTAGGACGGCAGGGTGAAGACCAGCATCACCAGACCGCGATCACCGGCGGCGTGTACGAATTGATCTTCGCAGGCGCGCAGATGATGGAAGAACGAGCGATATCGTTCAGTCTTGCCTTGCCGCGCGCGGCCAAGAATGGTGTACAGCTCGTCGAGTGGCTTGCGCGGCATCATCGCTTTAATGAAGTACACCGCGCCTTCCACTGGCTCGACATCGACCATGAAATAGGAGCGCGTGAAGCCGAACAGCACGCTCACGTCGTCACTCGAAGTCAAGACCGCTTCGACGCGGATGCCGTCGCTGGTGTTTTCGAAGGCCAGTACGAAGGGCGCGTTACGGGTGTCCCAGAACATCTTGCCGACGACGAAGGCACGGCTCGATTGGTAGAAGATGTCGTGCATCATTTCCAGGCGTCGCACGCATTCGTCGAGCGGCCCGTCGTGGCCAACTACCCGCAGGATCTCGGTGCAGATGAACTCGACGTCGGCCTCGACATCGACATAGGGCGTTTTGAACTGAAAGTCAGCGAGCAGGCGCGAGACGATGGCGCGCACATTGCTCCAGTTGACGTAGTTGTGTTGGCGCGCGGGATAGCGCAGTGGTGCTTCGGCAGCGACCACGTCAGCGGTATCGGAGACCTGGGTCGGATCGACGTGCAGATCGCGCAGGATGTCGCGATGTACGGAGTTGAAGAAGGTCTTGGCAAACTCGCCGTCGGGAATGTCGTCGACGCGGCTCCAGTAGATGGCGCGGATAGCCGGCCATTGTGGCAGCAGATCGACTTGCTCCGGAAACAGTCTGCGTAAGGTGCCGAGGGTGCGCGAGACAGACTTTTCGTAGAGTTCGATGCGCTCGCTTAGGTCGTTACGGGCGCCGGCCCAGTCGTGGGTCTCGAAGCGCAACCGCGCACGATGAGTGATGCGACGAAAATTATTATTGTAGTTGACGAAGCCCTCGTGGATCGCGGCAGCGGCCTGCCGGATCCACAAGTGCGTGTCACACCCGTCCATAGGAACGCGACGCTTAGAGATTAGAGATCAGGGCGTCGCCGAACTCGCTGCACTTGACTTCCTTGGCGCCGTCCATGAGGCGCGCGAAGTCATAGGTCACGGTCTTCTGACCGATGGTCTTGTCCATTGCGCTAATGATCAGATCAGCCGCTTCGAGCCAGCCCATGTAACGCAGCATCATTTCGCCGGAAAGCAGCACCGAACCGGGGTTGACCTTGTCCTGGTTGGCGTACTTCGGCGCGGTACCGTGGGTGGCCTCGAAGATCGCATGACCGGTGTCATAGTTGATATTGCCACCGGGTGCGATACCGATGCCGCCGACCTGCGCGGCTAACGCGTCGGACAGATAATCGCCGTTCAGATTCTTGGTCGCGATGACGTCGAAATCCGTCGGGCGGGTCATGACTTGTTGCAGCGTGATGTCCGCGATCGAGTCCTTGACCAGCACACGGCCAGCGGCCAGTGCCTGCGCCTGCTCTTCGTTGGCGGCCTTGGCGCCCTTGTCGGCGACCGTGCGTTCCCATTGCTCCCAGGTATAGGTCTGGTCCGCGTACTCGCGCTCCGCCAATGCATAACCCCAGTTACGGAACGCACCTTCCGTGTACTTCATGATGTTGCCTTTGTGCACGAAGGTCAGGCTCTTGCGTTTGTTGTCGACCGCGTACTTGATGGCCGCACGCACCAGGCGCTCGGTGCCGTCGCGTGAAACGGCCTTGATGCCGATGCCCGAACTGCCCGGGAAACGGATCTTCTTGTACATGTCGGGGAAGTTCTGCTGGAACAACCGCAGGAACTTGTCGTTCTCGCTGCTGCCGGCCTCGAACTCAATACCGGCGTAGATGTCTTCGGTGTTCTCACGGAAGATCACCATGTCGACATCCTGCGGCTTCTTGACCGGCGAGGGCACGCCCTGGAACCAGCGCACCGGCCGCAAGCACACATAGAGATCGAGAATCTGCCGCAGCGCGACGTTCAGCGAGCGGATGCCACCACCGATCGGCGTGGTCAGCGGGCCCTTGATCGAGACCAGGAATTCGCGGCATGCGGCGAGGGTTTCATCGGGCAGCCAGCTGCCCATCAGATTGTTGGCCTTTTCGCCGGCGTAAACTTCCATCCAATGGATCTGGCGCTTGCCGCCGTAGGCTTTCTTGACTGCCGCGTCGAGTACGCGGACGCTGGCGCGCCAAGTGTCAGCGCCGATGCCGTCGCCTTCGATGAAGGGCACGATAGGATTGTCGGGAACCTGCAACTTGCCGTTGACGATCGTGATTTTTGCGCCATTGGCGGGAACTGTAATTTTCGCGGTCACCAAACTGCCTCCGACTTATCGATTTGCATCAGAAATAAATGCTGCAATGCCACGGTGATGGTATGTGAATTACGAAGATGTCTGCAACTGGACACACGCTGCCCTCGCGTGTCTTCACATGCCCTTGGTGGAACTCACCATGCGCGTGGGGTCGAGCGCGACGCATGGACTAGCGTGCAAGATGGCGACCATCATGCACGCTCGGCGCAAGCCCCAGCGATTTGGCCACTATGACCACAGACTCCTTACAGCACCCGCCACCCTTATCGTCAGGCAGCGCACTCTTGATAGCGTGCGGCTACCTCGGCTGCGTGATGGCGCGGACACTCGCGCGCGGTACCGTCACGGCGTTGACCCGCACTACGAGTCGCCACCCGACACTCACCGCAGCCGGGGTGCGTTGCATTGCCTGTGATTTGGCGCATCCAAATCTGACAGCACAACTCGCACCGGCGCTGCGCGGCTTCGCTGGATCGGTATTCCTGTTGGCGCCGCCGTCGGTGTGGTCGGCGCAAGATCCGCAGCCGGCTATGGCGCGCTTGACTGCGCTCCTGCGCACGCTGCAAGTGGAGCGCGCAGTGTTGGCGTCGAGCAGCGCAGTTTACGGCGATGCGCAGGGCGCCATTGTCGATGCAGGGAGCGCGGTGCGCGATGTCGACAAACGCAGCCACACACTGCTGAGCATTGAGCAGGCCTGGATGACGGCTGGCTTGGACAGTTACGTGGTGCGGTTGGCGGGACTGTACGGCCCCGGCCGGATCATTGGGCAGCACGGCATCGCGCGTGGCGAGCCGGTAGCGGGCGCCGCTGATGATTTTCTCAATCTCGTTCACATTGAGGATGCCGCGCGCGCCATGCTGGCCACCGCAAGTGCGCCGA
>JANMJF010000394.1:0-7401 GCA_031371245.1 Pseudomonadota bacterium
ATCACCAGGCAGCGAATATCGCAGCCGGCCGATTCCTTGATGAATTCCTGCACCAGGATATTGGCATCGAGGCCCATGAAGGCCTCGATCACGCTCTTGGCGGCGTTCTTGGTTTCGGCCAGCACCACGCCCAGGCCTTGGGTACCTTCCAGCACCTTGATCACCAGCGGCGCACCACCCACTTCGTCGATGAGGCCGTCGATGTCGTCCAGTGAATGGGCAAAGGTCGTGATCGGCAAACCGATACCCTCGCGGGACAATAGCTGCAATGAACGCAGCTTGTCGCGCGAACGCGTAATCGCTACCGACTCGTTGACCGAGTAGGTGCCCATCATCTCGAACTGCCGCACGACCGCCGTGCCGTAGTAGGTGACCGACGCGCCGATGCGCGGAATCACCGCGTCGAACTCGGTCAACTCCTCGCCTTTGTAATGAATGGTGGGATGGTGCGACGTGATATCCATGTAACACCGCAACACGTCGATGACCCGCACCGAGTGGCCACGCGCGCGCGCCGCCTCTAGCAGTCGCCGCGTCGAATAGAGCTTGGGATTGCGCGAAAGAATGCCGATTTTCATGCTGGATGGGGCGGCGCGCGGCGCGCGACCTTAAGTCTTACCTTGTGCGGTTTGCCCAGTACGTAGGAACGGTCCGGGTCGATGATGAGGTGGCCCTGCATGGCGCTGCGTCCGAGCAGCATGCGAAACCGTAATGCATGGCGATTGGTGATGGTCAGCTCGATGGACCAGCGTTGCGCACCGAGTGCCACATCGGACACCACCACGATACGTCGTTCGCGATGTCCGCTTGAATCCGTCACCGAGCGCTCGTCGATGATGGCGGTCTCGACCACCAGCACGCGCTCGCCGTCGCGCTGTCGCGGCTGCACGTGCAGCCGCCCGTACGGCGCGCCGCCCACACAATAGCGCTCGCAACGCAGCGCAAGCAGGGCCGAGGTGCGTGCGCCGGTATCGAGTTTGGCTTTGATGCGCGCGATGCCTAAAGTGGGCAGGGCTACCCATTCGCGCCAGCCGACGGTGGAGGAAGAAGTCATGGGCGAGTGTCGACGGAACAGGCCAGTGGAATGAAGGCGCGCGTCGCCGCCCTCAGCCGCCCATCGGATCAGCGATCTCGCGGCCGAGCATCAGCTGACCACGCTGCTCGAAAGCGGTGTCGCTGACGAACAGATGCACGGCCGCAGTCTGCAAGTCACGCAGGCAACGTTGTAGCACATGGTCGAGGAAGATCGCCTGACCGCCGCCATAGCGCACCGCCTTGGCGGCGATATCGACGGCGGTCTCCGCTGCCAGCACGGTCACGCTGCGCATATCGACTTGTTGTGCCACCGAGGGGCGCTCGCCACGGCAGACGCTCGCCCAGGCGTCCGCCAGGATCTCCATCGCCAGTGCGCGCACCGCGCGCAGTTTCAGATCGCCTTCGCCGATGGCACGTTGCACGACGCCACGGTCAGCGACCGAGCTGGGCTTGCCATAACCACGCTGCTTGGACTTGATGAGACTGACCATTTCGTCGAGCGCGCGGCGCGCGACGCCAAAATACAGGCCCATAAACTCATTAATGAGGAGTCCCGGCAGCCCCATCTGAAAAAACGGTCCGCCGCGTTTCGCTTCGAGTTTGCTCAAGTCGAACGTGAAACCGTCGGCAACAAACAGATCCTGCGTCGAGAAATCGCTACTGCCCGTGCCCTCCAGGCCGGCCACGTGCCAGTTGTCGTGCAAGGTGACAGCGCCTATCGGCATCACCACCATGCGCGATGCCGGCGGTCGGCCGGCGCCCGTCTCGACCAGCACATGGGCGCCGACCCATTCGGCGTGGCGTATGCCACTACCCCAGGACCAGCGTCCGCTCACGCGCAGCCCACCCGGCACCGGCACGGCGCGCGCCGGTTTAAAAACGCCGGCCATAGTCGGAATACGACCGTTGTTGAACATGACGGCGATGGCTTCATCCGGCCAGAAGGCGCACAGACTGCTGGCGCCATTGCCGATGCAGACGTTCCAGCCCATTGAGGCGTCGATGTAGCACAGTGCCTCGATGACCTCGACCTGCAACATCGGGTCGGGCTCCGTGCCGCCGAGTTCGCTCGGCAGTTTCATGGAGAACAGCCCCGCTTCACGCAGTGCCGTCACTGAGCTCGGCGCCAGGGTGCGGCCGGCCAGAGATTCCGCGACGCCCGCCATCAAGGTCTCGCGCACACTATCGACACGTGCAAATAACACCCTGCGCAGAGTGTCGGAATGCGGTGCTTCGGCAAGCGCCATAGATCTCTCCTCCTCGATGACAGCGACGCTGGGAACCTCAGGCCGACGGCCAGTAGTCGTTTGCGCCCAGCCCCTGCAAGGCCAGGCCGTAACCGAGCTGGTCGAGCATGAGTTGCTTGAGGCGTTGCGTGAGCACCAGGCGCGCGTAGCGTAAGGTCAGCGGCGGTTGTTTGAGCAATTGTTCCGCCAGTTGCCACGCGCGCGGCAGCAACTCAGCAGCCGGCATCACCTCGCTCACGACACCCAGTTGCAAGGCCTCCTGCGCTGAGATCTTCTGCCCTGTGAGCAGGAAGTAGCGTCCGCGATTGACGCCGAGCAAGAGTGGCCAGATCACATGCACGCCGTCGCCCGGCACCAGACCGTTGGGGAAATGCGGAGCATCCTGAAACATGGCGTGATCGGCCGCCAGTACGATATCGCACAGCACCGCCAGCTCGGCGTGGATCGTTACCGGGCCATTCACCGCCGCGATCATCGGCACATCGATGTCGAGCAGATTGGTCAACAGTTGTTTGGCGTCCCAGGTGATGCGGTCCCATACCTGCGGTGACATCTGTGTGGCTGGCAGCCGCTGACCGACATTGCCGGCATCGACAAGTTCGATGAATGACTGCCCGGTGCCAGTCAGGATCACCACACGCGTATCGCGATCCGCACCGATATCGCGAAACGCAGCGCCCAGTTCATGGTGCGGGCCGCCGCCCCAGCGCAGGGTCTCGCCGGCGCTATGCAAGGTCACCTGCAGGATGCCATCACGGCGTTCCATGCGCAGGTGTTCGTAGCGGTTCGCGTAGGATTCAAAATTAGTCATAGCGGCCTGCCATGCAGGCGCCGCCGCCGATCAAATCGCACCGTACTCACACGCATCATGCCGCTCCCAGGGGACCTTGGAACAGGCTAGGCCCATGGTCACGCCGGCGCAAGCTGCGTGCTACGGTGGGCGCCGTAGCCACTATCGATGACGTCATTGCGGCCACACCACAAGGACTGGGACGCGGGTCATGACTCTTGCACACTTGCCAAGCAGGTAGGGGTCGACCACCATGGCGCGAACTGCTCTGCCCATAGAACAACAGGAGATGCCATGACGACCTACGCTTTCGACGACCGCACTATCAACTGGCAACGGCTCGGCGATTTTCAGCATCTGCACTTCCACGTGATGGACATCGACGAAAAGAACGCGATCGCCGATGTGCTGTTCAAGTTTGCGGCGAATGAGAAAATCGTTCTGCATCGCCACCTCGCGCACAATAATACCTTCGTCATCCAGGGTGAACACCGGCTCTATCATCCGAACGGCGAGATCAAAGAGATTCGCCCGGTTGGCAGCATGACCTCCAGTCCGCCGAGTAACGACCCCCATCGTGAAGGCGGCGGCGATCAGGACGTGATCATTGCCTTCAGCATCCGTGGCGAGGGCGTGTTGTACGAACTTCTCGACGACGACCAGAACACCATCGCAACCATCAGCATGGGCGACTTGATCGAATTGTTTAATGCCACACGCGCGGCACCAGTGTCCTGACGGGGTGGGGACCTCAGGATGGAATTGAATCTCGACAGCGGCAGACTCCTGGTATTTGTGGCGGGCTTGTGCCTGTTTTTCACGGTCGAAACGTTTGCCCCGGCGCGCCCCTGGCGGGGCACTCGCTGGCAGCGATTAGGCTTTCATACAGGCGTTGCCGCACTGAATACCGTGCTCATCCGCGTCTTCGCCTATGTGCCCTTTCTGCTGTGGGTGGTCTACGTCGAAGAACAAGGCTGGGGCCTGTCACGCTGGCTCGGGTTTTTTGGCTGGACGGAGTTTGTGTTGTCAATTGTGGTTCTCGACCTGTTCGACTATCTGTGGCATCGCGCCAATCATCGCCTGCCGTGGCTGTGGCGCTTGCACAAGGCCCATCACGCCGACACCGGCTTGGATGTCACGACCGTGCTGCGCTTCCATCCGAGTGAATTGTTGCTCTCGACCTTGGTGAAGGCGTTGTGGGTGGTGGTCTGGGGGCCGAGCATGATCGCCTGGTTTTTGTTCGAAGCGCTGGTCAGTCTGTGCGCACAGTTTCATCACAGCAATATCGACTTTCCCGACAGCGTCGAACGCTGGCTGGCGTTACTGCTCGTCACGCCGCGTTATCACGCCGCCCATCACGCCGTCGACAGGCGTTACGGCAATGCCAATTTCGCCACCATCTTGAGTGTCTGGGACCGCGTATTCGGCAGCTATGCGCGGCCGGCGAACGGCGGTGAAACAACCCGTGCGGCCGATGCCTTGGGTCTGCCCGAGGCACGCGAATTGGCGTTCTCAGTCAGGGCCTGGCTGGACGAGCCATTTCGCGAGCGCAACTTGGTTCTGGGTCTGGAACGCACCGGCCGTGCCGCATTGGCGGGCGGCGAGCATGGCTAACAATTCCTGAACGAAGCGTAGTACTGTGACCGTCACATTAAATAGGAGAGTCGCCATGAAGTTATTTACCATCGCGCTGTTGTGCCTGCCCATGCTGGCGTTTGCGGCCGAACATGGCGGCAAGCCGGCCGAGGCTAAAGAGCATGCCGGCGCGCCCGTCGCAGACCAGGCCACTACCGCCGCGCCGGCCGAAGCGCACGAACATGGCGGCGCACCGGCCGAATCGAAAAACGCCGCCACCGCGACAGGTGAGAAAAAAGAACACAGCGGCGCGCCCACTGAAGCGAAACCCTGAGCTAGCCGTCAGCTGCGTAGGCCCGTGCCATGAGACGCACCCGCAAGCAGTGGCCCGCGTTTGCGCTAGTCGGGCTGGTAATGGCCTACGCCACCGCCAGCGCCGCTGACGAGCTGGCCGTCACATCGGCGCCAGCGACGACCGCAAATAAGTTCTACGTGGAGGACATCAAGGCGGCGATGACGGCCTATATCGCCGCCCAGGTCGACGCCGCCGGCGTCTTTCATCTGCGCGACGACAAGACCGGCGAGGTATTAGCGCTCAGGTTCGTCAAGATCCACGACCCGGTGCGACGCATCGGCAGCGACATTTATTTCGCCTGTACCGATTTCCAGGTAGTTGATACGCCAGGCAAGCTCTACGACCTCGATTTCTGGATGAACCCCCACGCCGGCGCGCTCGAGATCTACGATGCAAAAGTGCACAAGGAACCGCGCTGGTCCTTGATCTATGGCTGGTATAAACAACCGCGCTACACCTTCGTCAACGATAACATCGTGTCCCTGTACTGACGGTCAACAGTGCTGCCAGCCATTGCTGGTCGGCTCTACAGACTGGTAGCCCACGCCGGCAGCCAGCCCACGGCCCACGCCTCGACGCGCTTGTCGATGCCACTCAATACCAATACCCCGAGTATCAGCAGCATTGCGCCCAACCAGCGTTTAGCCGCAGCGGCGCCAGCCAGCATCTGCGGGCGTAAACGCTGCAACACACGCGCTGACAGCAGACCCGCAGCGAGCAGGGCGGCCGCCGTGCCGACGCCGAAGACCAGCATCACGACAAAAGAATGCAGCATCTTCTGCCCCAATGACGCGAGCGCGATAGCCGCGCCGAGCGTCGGCCCGACGCAGGGCAGCCACACCAGTCCGAGCAATAGACCGACGCCGAACTGCGCTTGCCAGGACGAGCTCACCGCGCCGCCGCTGGTGTTGAAGCGCGCCGTCAGCCGCGACAGCACGCCGTTCAGCCATCGTCCGGCCGGCGGAACCAATAGCGGCACGGCCACCACCACCAGCAACGCCGCAGCCAGGAAGCGAAACAATTCCGGATCGAGGCCGAGGCTGATGAGCGCAAAGCTGAGCACCGTGCCGGCGAGTGCGAAGGCGACACTAAGCCCGGCGGCGAGGGCCAGCGGGCCGGCCCGGCCGCCATTCGCCGCGCTGCCCATCACTATCGGTACCAGCGGCCATACGCAGGGCGACAGTACGCTCAATACGCCCGCCAGCAGGGCCAGCGGAATGGCGCTCAGCTCTAGCGTCACGGTGTCGCGGCCGCCGCCGAGTCGATGGCCTTGAAGATCTCGTCATTACGCGTCTCCGCGACGCTGAACCACGGTTGCTCCGTGCCCCGGTACAGCAGCAAGGTCGACTGGCGGGGCGCCTTGAAATGTTTTACCCATTCCTTCTGCTGGTCGAAATCGACCACCAGTCGGTGCAGTACACGATCAGGATGAGCGGCCTGGTAGGCGTCGAGCACCTTCTGCTGGGCGGCACAGGTCGGGCACCAGTCGGCGTGGACGTCAACCAAAATCAACGCGCCCTCGCCCTGTAGGGCCTGGAAGCGCGCCTCGCTAAACGGCTCGCTCGCCGCCAGCGCCAGGCTAGTAACGAGCGCCAGCGCCGCGCCGAGCAGGACTCGGCGGGCGCGGGAAAGCTTTGCTTGGTTCTCTTGCATGATGGGGGCTCCTTGGGGTTAGAGGATCGAGAGATTACCGCCGACGGCCGGGCCGGCCCGGAAGTTCGCCGCAGTGTAGCGGCTGTTCATCCCGGTACGGCAAGCGCGCACCGTTTGCGTTGGGCATGGCAGTGCTTACTACCCTCCTTCACCTTAGCCTGAACCTCGATGTGAGTTCGACAATCACGTTCATGCGCATCATGCTGTTGCTGAACTCGGCAGCCCGGCACGGCGCAGAGCGGGCTTGCGCCGTAGGTGCTCGAGCAGTCAATTCGTGACTGACGACAGGTTCAATCGGAAGGAGTAACAACATGGTCCAGACATTACACGCGATAAATAACGAGGTCCGCGCCCGCGTCAGCAGCGAGGAATGGCAGGTGCGCGTCGACCTCGCGGCCGCTTATCGGCTGGTCGACCACTACGGCTGGACCGACATGATCTTCACCCATCTGTCGGCGCGCGTACCGGGGCCTGAGCATCACTTCCTAATCAATCCCTATGGGCTCATGTTCGATGAAGTGAGCGCTTCGAACCTGGTCAAGATCGATCTCGACGGCAACATCGTCATGCCGAGCGAATACGCAGTGAATCCAGCGGGCTTCTGCATCCACAGCGCTATCCACAGTTCGCGCGACGACGCGCGCGCGGTCATGCATCTGCATACCGATGACGGCGTCGCCGTGTCGGCGATGTCCGAAGGCTTGCTGCCCATCACCCAGACCGCGATGGTCATGCAGGATCAGATT
>JANMJF010000474.1:0-2013 GCA_031371245.1 Pseudomonadota bacterium
GCCGGCAAATACGCGGTGATGAACTTTATTCCCTGGAACATGGTGGCCGGCGTACATTTCCGGCGCCCGTCACTGGAGCGCTGCAAGACCATGGCTCGCTTGCTGCGCGAGCGCGGTATTCTCGCCACCTTGCGCGACTCCGCTGCTCAGGATGTCGAGGGCGGGTGTGGGCAGCTTCGTGCCCGGGTGCTTGAAGAAGTCGGCTAAGCCCACATGGGCATACCAGCGTTTGCGGTTACGTTTTCCTTCGCACAGCCCGCCGCTCCCGATAAAAGCTCACTGACAATCCAGCACATCGATGGCGCGAGGGCTATGAGGGCCTTGTCTTTTGCCGCCCTCTGTATGGATCCACTTTCCGGTTTCGCGCGCAAGTTGAGCGCAGTTTCAAATTCCTCCCCACACCGAGCCGAAGGCTCTTCGCTGCTAACACTTGACCCGAATGGCCTTGGCGGATCTCTGGAGGCGTGACGGCGAGCGCATTGCAGTTTTCTTGCTCTTCGTCTGCCGAAGGCATAAGATTGCATTGCGCCGATTTGAGCAACAGCTTGCGGGCGCGTTAAAAATGCGGCTAAAGCGAATCTGAAAACCCGCTTGGCGCCGCCAGCGGGTTTTTTGTTGTGCGCTGTCTGAAATCTGGTGACACACGCCGCCAGCCGGGATTTGAACTTCAGATTGTGCCCCGGGGCATCGTGCCGAAGCACTAAAGAGAAGGAGCACAGCAATGTCAAACGACCTGATTCGTCTGGCCCGGGCCTATGAGTTCGCCGCCCGCTACCACACTGACCAGAGACGCAAAGGCGCCAAGGCCGAGCCCTATATCAATCACCTGACCGAGGTCGCGCTTCTGGTGGCGGAATCGACCGGGGGTGCCGACCCAAACCTGGTACTTGCGTCCGTTCTGCATGACACGATTGAGGATACGAAGGCCACTTTCGGTGACTTGGTATCCGTCTTTGGTCAAGACGTCGCGGAGTTGGTGAAAGAAGTTACCGACGACAAGAACATTCACAAGGCCGATCGCAAGCGATTGCAGGTCGAACACGCGCCACATCTCTCCCCGCGGGCACGCATGATCAAGATCGCGGACAAGACTTCCAATCTGCGGTCAGTGCTGCACAGTCCTCCTGCAGACTAGTCGCCTGAACGCAGGCAGCGCTATTTCGCATGGGCCAAAACCGTGGTCGCCGGTGCCCGCGGGGTCAATTCTGTTATCGAGGAGGCGTTTGACGCCGAATACAAGCGCGGCATCGCGGCGGGACTGGCCGATCGCAATATGGTTTGGCACCCAGGCCTCGAAATCGAAAATGATGATTGAGCGGTTTCTGGCCCAGCGCTTTGGACGAATTCCGGATGGAGGAATAGAGGTGAACAAATATTGCGTAATGGCGGACGACAACTTTCATTACATGGACGAGGACGAGCGTTCCGAGGTTGGGCGATTTGAGACGGCCGACGAGGCTCTGGCCGCCTGCCGAAAAATCGTGGATGACTTTCTCGCAGAAAATTTTAAACCCGGCCTCACGGCCGAAGCGCTTTATGACAACTACACCAGCTTCGGCGGGGATCCGTTTATTGTCTCCGACGACCCAGGGGCAAAGTTTTCCGCCTGGACGTACGCGAAGGCGCGCTGCGCTGAACTCTGTGGGGAGAAGTCCAGGGCCGCAGCGATGCGGGATCGGGCTCACCAGAATCACCCACCAGGTCCGTCAGTGGCCGAAGTGTCAGCGCTTCACACGACGGCAGAGCTGCTGAGCCTGATCGAGGGGCCGAGCCCGGCCGACCCCAACGCGGTGGCTGTCCTTCTCGAGCGCTGGCTCGATGTCGAACCCAAGCCAGTCGCTCACAGCCGAATCGGCGGAATTGGCTACAGCTCGAGCGAGGTCTTTCTTCAATGGCTGGTTCTGCGCGTGGGACACGCAGGGTTCCAGGTTCTCGGTGCCGCCGACCGAGACTTGGCACGGCGTTTCGCTGAAGGTTTCCTTACGCACGCCAATGCGCAAATCCACTTCTACA
>JANMJF010000482.1:0-1906 GCA_031371245.1 Pseudomonadota bacterium
GAACCGAGTCGCGCACTGGTGTGGTACGCCGCCCATGCACTCGCTGTTGCAGCCGATGACGCGCCGCTCTACGCCTGCCACGCCAAGGCCCATCTCGCCGAAGTCGGCACCTTCATCGCCCGCACTGCGACTGAAGTGCACGGCGGTATGGGTTTCACCGATCTGCTCGGCCTGCACTATTGGTTCAAACGCATCGGGCTCAATCGCCAATTGCTCGGCAGCCCAGAGCGGGCACGGCAAGAGGCGGCGGCCTTGCAGGAGTTGAGCGCATGGCGCTAAATTTTGCCCCGCTCCATCCGTCGTTCGGCGCCGCAGTGCGCGACCTCGATCTGCGCCGCGTCGCAGACCAACCCACACTAGCCGCCATCCGTGCCGGCATGGAGCGCTACGGTGTACTGGTATTTTGTGGGCAGCCTTTCAGCGATGCCGAACAACTGGCCTTCGCGCAACGCTTCGATGGCGAGCTGCATGCCAAGACCGGCACGGCGGCGCTGGGCGCCAATCGCTTCGGCAACGAAGCCCTGGCCGATATCTCCAATGTCGATGAACACGGTGCGGTGCTAGCGGCCAACGATAGGCGTCGCCAATACGGGTTGGCCAATCGGCTATGGCATACCGATGCGTCGTTCGAGGATCCACCGGGACGTTTTTCGCTGCTCTCGGCCCGCGTGCTGCCACCGACCAGCGCCGACACCGAATTCGCCGACATGGCGGCCGCCTGGGACGCGCTGTCAGCTTCGCTTAAAGCGCAGATCGAGGGTCTTACTGTCCACCATTCCATCGCCTATTCGCGCCAGACCCTGGGCTTCGATTTCTCCGCTGCGGAACTCGACAAGCTGCAAGGCGCCATCCATCCGCTGGTACGACGCAATCCCACCACCGGTCGCCGTTCACTGTATCTCGCCTCCCATGCCTCGCGCATCGTCGAATGGTCGCTGCCGGAAGGCAAACTCATGTTGCGCGAATTAATCGAACACGCGACCCAGCCGCAGTTCGTTTACCGCCATCGCTGGGCCGAACACGACCTAGTGATCTGGGACAATCGCGCAACCATGCACCGCGCGCGGCCTTTCGAAGATCTGAAGCACCCGCGCGAACTGCGACGCGTCACGACCTTGGACATCCCCTGATTCACACCCGCTGTGCCGAACAGACGCAGCACCCACCAGGACCTCGACATCATGACAGCACAAGCTAAGAGCGCGCGCCTCGGCGTCGTGCTCTCGACCGTCACCGCCGGGCCGCCGCAGGAATTCGTCGATATCGGACGGCTGGCCGAGCAGCACGGCTTCGAGGCGGTGTATGTCAACGAAGGGCGTGGCGATGCACTGGCCTGTGCGCAAGCGATCGCGAGCGGCACGTCGCAACTCACGGTCGGCACCAATATCGCCAATATCTATTTCCGCCATCCCTTCCTGGCCGCCGCCACCTTGCGCACCATTGCCGAATTACATGGTGGTCGGCTGCGCGTCGGCTTCGGTATGAGTCATCGCGCGCTATTGGCTACACTCGGCATCGAGATGGGCGATGCGCGCACGCGGCTGCGCGATTACGTGGCCTATGTGCAGGATGGTCTCGCTGGCCGCGCCGGCAGTGGTTTTCTGCAACAGCCTGCCACCGCGTTTGCGGTGCCGGTCTAGGTCGCCGCCAATACCGTCGAAAGCGCGGCCGTCGCGGGCGAAGTCGGCAGCGGCCTCATGCCCTTCCTGTCGCCGCGCAGTTATTTACCTGGCTTGGTCGCCGCCGCGCGTGCCAGCGCCGCCCTGGCCGCGCGCACGCTGGACGAATGCGCCTGTGTGCTGAGTATTCCGACCTTCCTGTCCGATGATAGCGCCGCCGCGCGCTCGGCAGCGCGTTACAACCTGGCCTTCTTTGCCTTGCTGCCTAATTATCGTCGCCAATGGCG
>JANMJF010000507.1:0-1956 GCA_031371245.1 Pseudomonadota bacterium
CGTCGTGGCCGGCGACCTTGGCCAGTGGCCCGTCCTGGCCCCAGCCGGTAACGCGGCCATAGACTAGCTTGGGATTGCGCTGCCAGCAGTCCTCGGGACCCAGCCCCAGGCGCTCGGTGACGCCGGCGCGGAAGCCCTCGACCAAGGCATCGGCGCCTGCAACCATCTTCAGAATCAGTTCAATACCGGCCGGCTGTTTCAGATCGACGGCGATCGAGCGGCGGCCACGATCGAGCAGCGCATACTTCGACTCCATGGCGATACCCAGACCGGCATCCACCACGCGATCGACCCGGATCACTTCGGCGCCCATGTCCGCGAGCATCATCGCGCACATCGGGTTGGGGCCGATGCCCGCCAGTTCGATCACCTTGTATCCGACCAAAGGTCCACTTGCGGCCATCTCGTTCCCCCTTCCATCGCTATGCAGATTTGTTGAACGCGGTGCATTGACCGCAGGCACCATTATGCCTCGTCGGCCGTGCAGTGGGCGGCGCATGTCGGACATTTTGTGCAGCCCACTGGGGTCGAATGCACGGCTGCGGCTGCGCCGCTCTAGGGCAGGTTCGCACCCGATGATCCGTCCAGCTGGCCGTCGCAGACCGCCATGACTGCCGGGAATCCTATCTCTAGCAGCTGTCGGGCTTTAGGTGACGTGAATTCGGTGTCCGCGATAGTGGCAAGAATAACAACGCAGCGGCAGCCGCCCAGGAACAGCCGGATGTAGAGAAATTATGACCAGAGTCCTTAAGGGCTCAAACTTAGGCACACAGCGGGGTCGACCGTCGCCGCAAACGAAATGACTAGCCCTGCTGGAACCAGGCTGACGGTGCTGCCCTTATCCTCATGCACGGAAACAAAGCTGGGCTGGCGCTCGGCCTGGAGCACACGATGCTGATCGCGCAGATCTCGGATACGCATGTGCAATTGCCGGGCGGTTTGCTCGACCGGAACTACGACACCGCCGGCAATCTGGAACGTGCAGTTCGCCATCTGAACGCACTCACGCCGCAGCTCGATGTGGTGTTACTGACCGGCGACACCGTTGATGCCGGTTCGCCGTCCGAATACGGCCGCTTGCGCGAGATATTGTCAGCCCTGAAGGCACCGTTGTACGTCATTCCAGGCAATCACGATGAGCGGCAAGCCATGCGCTCTGCATTTAGCGATGGTCGCTATCTGCCGCACGAGGGATTTCTGCAATACACGGTAGAGGACTGGCCAGTCAGGCTGATTGGACTCGACACACTCATTCCAGGCGAGCACGGCGGGCGCTTGTGCGAAACGCGAATGCAGTGGCTGGCCGCACGCCTGCTTGAGGCACCCGCACGCCCCACCGTGATCTTCATGCACCATCCGCCGTTTCGCACCGGTTTGACGGTGATGGATGCAATGGGTTTCGGCGGCGCGGATGCGCTGGCACGGCTGGTGAGATCTCACCGGCAGGTGCGTCAACTGGTGTGCGGGCACATTCATCGCCCGATAGTCACGAGTTTCGGCGGCACGATTGCGTCGGTCTGCCCATCAACTGCGCAGCAAGCCGCGCTCGACCTGCGACCGGATCCCTATCTCGCCGTCGTGATGGAGCCGCCGGCGGCGACCGTGCTGTGGTGGGATGCCGCCTCGGACTCCATCGTGCATCACCTGAGCCAGATCGGTCAGCGGCCTGCGCACGTGCTGTTCGATGGCAAACAGTGGCTGCTGGACACGCCCGTGCCGCCAGGGTTTCGCACCTAGAGCCCTACCGCCGAGTCGACCTTCAGATCGTCGACACCCTTCCACTTATCGATCGGCCCGCGCATGATCCAAGCGTGCGGCTTGCCGCGACCGGTTTTGGGATCGACGGGTCCCCAATACGCATGGTCTTTGGCCGTGCTGATGATGCCGACGAAGAGACCGTCTTTGAGTTTGCGTACTTCGTTAGTCATGCCGTTGTCTTTGTTGTGGCTCATGAAC
>JANMJF010000516.1:0-3084 GCA_031371245.1 Pseudomonadota bacterium
TCTACGAGTACTACAACGAAACCCTCTCGGCACTTGAGCTCAAGCATTTTGCGGTCGGTCTCATCAAGGGCACGGTCTATGGCGCGCTGGTTGGGTTCGCCGGTTGCCTGCGCGGCATGCAATGCGGGCGCAGCGCCCAGGCGGTCGGCGAATCGACCACCTCGGCGGTCGTGCTCGGCATCCTGCTCATCACCATTTCGGCCTCGGTGTTGACTATTTTCTTCCAGAAGCTGGGAATTTGAGATGACGGCGGTGCCCCACATCGAGATCCGCAACCTGACCATGGCCTATGGCGACTACGTCATTGCACGGGATCTGAATTTCACCATCAACCGCGGTGACATCTTCGTCATCATGGGTGGCAGCGGCTGCGGCAAGAGCACGCTGCTGCGGCAGATGATCGGCCTGCTGCGACCGGCGGCCGGCACGGTGCTCTACGATGGCGAAGATTACTGGGCAGCCGATCCGCAGGCCCAGGTGCAGCGCCAGCGCGGCTTCGGCATCCTGTTTCAGGCCGGCGCGCTGTGGAGTTCGTTGACGCTGGCGGAGAATGTCGCCTTGCCCCTGCGGGAATTCACCGCGCTGGCGCCCGATCTGATCGACGAAATGGTGTCCTTAAAACTGTCCCTGGTCGGACTCGGCGGCTTCGAAGATTTCTATCCCTCGGAGATCAGCGGTGGCATGAAGAAACGTGCCGGTCTGGCGCGTGCGATGGCGCTCGATCCTGCCATCCTGTTCTTCGACGAACCCTCGGCCGGCCTCGATCCCTTAAGTTCGCGGCGCCTCGATGATCTGATCCTTGAACTGCGCGCTAGTCTCGGTGCGACGGTGGTACTGGTCACTCACGAGCTGCCAAGCATTTTTGCCATCGCCAACAATGCTGTTTTCCTCGATGCTGACACGCGCACCATGATTGGCTATGGCCATCCACACGAACTGGCGCAACACGGTGTCGACAAGGTGCGGAGTTTTCTCACACGGGGCGAAACATGAGCAAACAGGCCAATCCCAAACTGGTCGGCGCGTTTGTGCTCGGTGCCATCGCCCTGCTGGTATCAGCTGTCATCCTGCTCGCCGACGGCGGCTTCTGGCGTGACCGGCCGTCCTACATCATGTATTTCGAAGGCTCGACCACCGGCCTGCAGGTCGGCTCCCTGGTGGTGTTTCGCGGGGTCAAGATAGGCACCGTGCAGAGTATCGGCCTGTCGGTCGACGAACAGAGTCTGAATTTTCTCGTACCTGTCGTTATCCGCACTGACGAATACGCGATCAAGAATCTGCGCGGCGACAACGTCGCGTTGAGCGATCTGACCGAGAACAACGACCTCATTAAACGCGGCTTGCGCGCGCGCCTGAAGACCTGGAGCTTTCTCACCGGCCAGCTCTATATCGATCTCGATTTCTATCCGGACAAGTCCGCCAGCTACCATGGTAAGGACAGCGGCAGGCGCGAGATCCCGACCTTGCCGACCGAAGTCGAGGAGTTGACCAATAAGCTCGATAAACTCAACGTCGAAAAGCTGGTGGACGACATCTCGACCATTTCGGCTTCGGTGCGCAGGCTGGTGTCGTCGCCGGCGGCGGGCAACGCCTTGGACAATCTCGATCTGACTTTAAGCCATCTGGCATCGCTGACCGCGCAACTCGATAGCCGTAGCAGCAAACTCACCGACGACGTAAGAGTAGTGATGGCAGAAGCCGCTGCGACCCTGCGTGCCACCCGCGCGGCCCTTGATGAGAGCACCGCAACGCTCACTGCCGGCCGTCACACGCTCAGCAATATCGACGCCGGCGCGGCCAATATCGCCGCCCTCACCCGCGCCGACGCCGGCCCCGTGCTGGCCTTGACCCGCGCCAGCGAAGAACTCGCGACGACCGCGCGCAGTTTGCGCGAACTATCCGGCGAAGACTCCACCACCACCACGCGCCTGAACGAAGTGTTGAAAGAAACCACCGCTGCGGCGCGCGCACTGCGCACGCTGGCCGAGGCGATCGAAACTCAGCCCGAGTCGCTGTTGAGCGGACGACGCGGCGAAGGATCAGCGCAATGACTGGACTTACTATGCCGTTACGCGCCGTGTTGTTCGGCGCGCTGTGCTGCTTATTGTTGCTGGGCTGCGCCCATACCCCCACACCCCACTACTACGTGCTGAGTGCAGTCGCTGGCGCGGCGAGTAACAAGCTGCGCAGTGGGCCACGCATCGGCCTCGGGCCGGTCACACTGCCTGATTATCTCGATCGTCCACAGATCGTGACCCGCGCCACCAGTAGCCGCCTCGAATTGTCCAATAGCCACCGCTGGGCAGAGCCGCTGGCGGCTTCGTTCACGCGCACGCTGCTCGTCAATCTCGAACGAGAATTACCGGACACGAACATCGTCCTACATCCTTGGCGCAGCGCGCTCACCATTACCCGTCAGGTCCAGGTCGAGATCACGCGCTTCGACGGCGATGCCGATGGCGCTTTTCACCTGAGTGCCCGTTGGAGCGTCAGCACACCGGACGAACGTGACGCATCCCGTACGCAGCACAGTGTTATCGACATGCCGCTGACCGCTAAGCCGGACGATTACGACGCGCTGGTGAGCGCCGCCAATAACGCGGTGGCCGCGCTGGCCGCGACCATCGCCGCACAACTACAGGCGCCGTGACGGCGCGATTCAATCAAATGGGGAGAGCTAATCATGCTGAAGATTTATCACGCACCGCGCACCCGCTCTATCCGCCTCCTGTGGCTGCTTGAGGAACTCGGCCTGCCCTATGAAGTGGAGAAGGTCGCCTTCACACCCAAACCCCAGCCCTTCGCCCAAGCCACGCCGTTCGGCAAGGTGCCGGCGCTGGAAGACGGCGATGTGAAGATGTTTGAGTCGGGCGCGATGATCGAGTACCTGCTTGAGCGGTACGGCAATGGTCGGCTGGCGCCAGCGATCGGTCATGCCGATCGCCCTGCCTATCTGCAATGGCTGCACTTTTCCGAGAGCACCGCCTTCGCGCCGGTGTCGGTGGTGGTGTGGATGAAGATCTATCGCCAGGATGCCGAGCAGAACGCAGCGCTCATCGCCGATGCACAAGTGCGCGCCGCAGT
>JANMJF010000657.1:0-5467 GCA_031371245.1 Pseudomonadota bacterium
GTCACGGCATCCGCGCAGTGAAAATGGACTTGCCGACCATCCTCATGGCGATGGGGCTCGCCACCCGGCACCTGGGGTTGGGCGCGACCTATTCCACAACGTATTACGAGCCTTATCACATCGCCCGTGTGTTCGCGACGCTGGACCTCATGACCGGCGGACGCGCGGCGTGGAACGTGGTGACTTCCTTGAACGATTCTGAGGCGGCCAATTTCGGTCGCGAGCAAATGCTCGATCACGACCTGCGTTACGACCGCGCAGACGAGTTCATGGAAATTGTGCACGGCCACTGGGACAGCTGGGATGACGACGCCATCGTGCAGGACAAGGTCAGTGGTCTGTTCGCCGATCCGGCCAAGGTGCGTCGCATCGATTACGAGGGCAAGTGGTTGCGTTCGCGCGGACCCTTGACTGTGCCGCGCTCGGCCCAGGGCCACCCGGTCATCATCCAAGCCGGTCAGAGCGGCCGTGGCCGCCGTTTCGCCGCGCGCTGGGCAGAGCTGGTGTTCGTGATTAACGCCAACCTCGGCCTCGCTCAGCGCTACTATCGGGACTTCAAGGCCGGCGTGGTGGCACAAGGTCGTGACCCTGACAGGGTGCGCATCACGCCGGCTATCTACGCCGTCATCGGCGAGACTGTGGGTATGGCGGAAGACAAGCGTGCCTTGATCGAGGGTCTAGCCAAGCCCATCGATGCGCTGACCTTGCTGTCGGAAGTATTGAATTTCGATGTTGGATCGAAAGGCATGGACGATGCTTTCACCGCTGAGGAACTTGCCTGCGCCACCGGCCTGCAGGGCATCCTCGATCGTGTCATCCAGATGAGCGGGCTTGCGCATCCCACGGTGCGCGATTTTCTGCATTTCAGCGGGCGCGGCACCCTGCGCGAGTTGCCGACCTTCGTCGGCACACCCGCGATGGTTGCCGATCAACTGGAGGAATGGTTCACCACCGGCGCCTGCGACGGTTTTGTGCTCGCCGCCACCCACATGCCCGGGGCCTACGAGGACTTCGCGCGGCTGGTGATCCCGGAGTTACAGCGGCGCGCCCTGTTCCGCCATGAATATCCGGGCACGACCTTGCGCGAGACCTTGGGCTTCAAGCGGCCGGCGCGTGACGACTGGCGCGCGCCCTCGGGGTGACGGCTCAGCGTGGCGCGCTGACCAGCACCTGTTCGTGTTCCAGTGCCGCGATGCGTTCCGCGTCATAGCCCAGCACGCGCGATAACACCGCGCCGTTATGCTGGCCAAGGAGAGGCGCTTCGATGTCGGGTAATTCGGTCTGGGCCGAGAACTTGAACGGAAAGCCCGGGATCTGAATCTCGCCCAAGATCGCATCGCGCACGGTGCGCACCATGCCGCGATCGAGAAAGTATTCGTTCTCCAGCGTCTCTATCGGTGTCAGCACCGGGCCGGCCGGTACACGCGCGGCTTCCAGCGCGGCGAGCACAGCGTCGTTGTCGGGAAAAGTCGCGGCCCAGGTTTCGATCATCTCGATCAGAATGTCCTGATGACCGGCGCGCGCGCCGCCGTCGATGAAGCGCGGATCTTTTTCGAGGTCCGCGCGGCCGAGCGCCTGACACATGCCGGCCCACTGCAATTGCAGTACCGCGATCACGAAATAACCACTCGGCCCTTTGAACACGCCGAAGGGGGCGATCATCTCGTGGTGCGCACCCATGCGTTTCGGATCGAAATTCTCACCCGCCACCGAGCGGCCATGCACGTTGTATTCGTGCATGTGGTACATGGCATCGACCATGGACAGATCCAGATACTGACCTTCGCCGGTCTGGGCGCGATGATAGAGGGCGTAACCCAGCGCAGCGAAGCCATGCACGCCGGCGTTGGTATCACACACGCCGATGCCAACCGGATGGGGCGGGCCCTCACGCGGCCCGGTCATGTGCATGAGGCCGCTGAAGGCCTGGGCTATCCAGTCATAACCGGTCTTGTGGGAAAGCGTGCTCTGACGCCCGAAGGCCGACACCGACGCCATGATGATGCGCGGATTGATGACCTTCAAACTCGCGTAATCGAAGCCACGCTTTTCCATCACGCCGGGACCGAAGTTCTCGATCACGATGTCGACCTTGCTCACCAGCTCACGAATAATGGCGCGGGCGGCCTCGCTTTTCAGATCGAGACACAGACTCTGCTTGCCGCGATTCTGTTGCACGAAGAAACCACTGCGGCCGTCGCGGATCAAGGGCAGCAGTCGACCCGGGTCACCACCCGGCGCTTGTTCGACCTTGATGATCTCGGCGCCCATTTCCGCCATCAGACGGGTGGCAGTGGGGCCCGCCAGGTATTGGGTGAAATCGAGTACCCGTATGCCGTCGAGTATCATCTCAGCTTCTCCTCGTGTGATGGCTGTGCGCGCGACGACATCGGCGTGCTGTTATTTCTTTGAGTGTGCTAGCCGCCGAGGTCGAGTAGCCGCCGCGCTTCGGCCGGTGTTGCGACCTCGCGACCCATGGCACGTGCGAGTGCGACGATGCGCGCGACTAATTCAGCATTGGTCGGTAGACCGAGTTCGGGATAGGGATAGTCACCAAGCCCAATGGCGATGTGGCCGCCACGCTCCATCGCCGCCGCTGCGACGGCCAACAGGTTGCCACCGGCGCACATCACCGACCATTGCCAGTTCTGCTGCGCCGGCAGGAAATCGAGAAATGCCTCAAGCCCCTTGACCGTGCCCGGGTGGCCGGCGAGCAGCCAGTGCTCGGTCAGTACGATGCCGCAATAGAGCGGCTCGCTGAACACGCCCATCTCGGTCAGGGCCGCCGTGCACCGCACCGAGGAGACGTTCCACAAGGCCTGCATGGGCTTCACACCCACCGCTTTCATGGTCTCGGCGAAGTACTGCCAAGTGGCGGTAGTGTTGATGTAGACCGTGTCGTTGGTCTTGAAGCGCTTCGCCTGCGGGTCATAAACATCGACATTGCTGCTCGCCATGTCGATGGGCGCAAGCTCGGGTCTGGTCGCCGCATCGCCCGCCATCTCGACCACGTGCGCAATGCGCGCCTGCGGTGAAGGCAGCTGCCACGCGCCAAGGGTCGGCATGATGATCAGATCGCTGGCCGCCTTGATGCGTCGCGCAGTATCGGCGTAGAGCGCGACATCAGTTGCCGGTGCGCCGCTCACTGGATCGCGCGCGTGATAGTGAATAATGGCCGCGCCCTCGCGAGCGCAAGCCAAGGCCTCGGCAGTGATTTCGGCCGGGCTATACGGCACATGCGGATTGGCGTCGCGCGTCGCGTATTCGTTGATGCGCACTTCGACGATGATCTTGTCGCTCATGGACGCGGCTCCGCTGTGCAATGGTAGTTGTTGGGCGTCCGTAGGTACTGACAGCTTAATTTTTCAGTCTCTTTACCTGAGATTTGAAGAATCGCTACGCTGCGTTACCGGCGCCGGTTCCTTTTCCAATACAAACCCCTCGTAATTGCTTTCCGCGATCTTTTTCAGGTGCTTGAAGTACTCGGGACCGCCGAGATGCACCATAAATTGACGATGTTTGCCCTCGATATTGGCGCCGGAATACCACGAGTCCGTACCATGAAATAAGGTCTGCTTGGCGGCTTCTTCGACGTTCTCGGCCCACGCCTCGTCAACGCCGACAGCGGGCTCGATCGAGCCCATGTTGTTGTCTCGAAGGTAGGCGATACAATCTCGAATCCAATCGCTTTCCATTTCCCCACCATAGGGCATGTTGTACAACACCGACGGTGATTGCGGACCGTGCACCATGAACAGGTTTGGAAAGCCGGGAATTGCAACACCAAGGTAGGTAAAGAAACGCTTGCTCCAAGCCGTGGCCAAGTCCACACCGCCGCGACCCTTGGGATTTAAGCGCAGCAATTTACCTGTGATCGCATCATAGCCGGTCGCCAGTACCAGCATGTCGAGCGCGTGCTCGCCGCTTTTTGTCATGATGCCATCGGCCGTGATCTTCTCGATTGGATCGCTACGCAAATCCACGAGTTCTACATTGTCGCGGTTAAACGCTTCAAAATAGCCGTTGTCGATCACCTGCCGTTTGGTGCCAAGGATATAGTCTGGGAGTAACTTCTCGACGGTAGCCGGGTCTTTGACTATGCCGCGAATTTTGCCTCGGATGAATTCGGCGAGCGTGTCGTTCGACGCCTTATTCACCAGCAGGTCGTTGTAACTGTTAAACAACATCTGCAAGCCACCGTCTTGCCACAGGGCTTCATACACTTGATCACGCTTTTCTGGAGAGTCGTCCAAGGCGGATCGTTGGGAAAGGGGATAAGGCATGCCGATCGGACAAACCGACATATACTCGCGGCGTTTGTTAAAGTTCTCGCGCGCATCGGCCACCTCCTCTGGTCTCACCGGCCGGTTACCAGCGGGAATACTGTATTGCGGCGTGCGCTGGAACACCGTCAGGTGTTCGGCCTCTTGAGCGATCACTGGGATAGATTGAATGCCTGATGAGCCGGTGCCGATCACACCCACCCGCTTGCCTGCAAAGCTAACTTCTTCCGCCGGCCAACGCCCCGTGTGAATCAACTCTCCGGCAAAATCATCGATACCGGGAATGTTAGGTTTGTTCGCCTCCGATAAGGTCCCCATTGCGCAAATCAGGAATTGCGCGGAGATGCGCTCGCCATGGCTGGTCTCGATCTCCCAGCGTTGAGACGTCTCGTCGTATGCGGCCTCTTGGATCCAGGTTTCGAGCTGGATGTCAGCGCGTAATTCAAGTTTGTCCGCGACAAAATCGAGATACGACAGTACTTGCGCCTGCGATGGTTGCCGTTCCTGCCAATCCCACTCGTTGAGTAATTCTTCGGAGAACGTATAGGCATAATAAGGTGCGCTCGGGAAATCAACGCGCGCGCCCGGATAGCGATTCCACCACCAGGTACCACCCACTCCGGCTGCACCCTCATAGATGCGCACCGATAAGCCCATCTCGCGCAAACGATACAGTGCGTACAGCCCCGCAAAGCCGGCCCCGATAACCACAGCATCCAGTGTCCGAACTTTGGATTGTGTTGGTGTCGTTCGCAATTTGGGATCGTTCACTAAAATGTCTCCTCAGTTAAGATTGGACCGATAGTAAACCCAAACAGCGTATCGAACAGTCTCTGGCGGAAATCAGAGACCGATGTGCAGGGTTCTAGATTTGCTTATCTAATCATTACTGCGGGCAACAAACTAACTTTTGAGTAGCCGCCGACCAAGGCGTTTGGGTGTGGCACACTTGCCAGGGTAGGTCGCGGACACCGCAGGCACTGCGGCCCCGTAAGCGTTATGCGGACGGTAGCAGCGGCCCGCGAGGCACGCTTAGGCGGCACGCACAACCGCCACATTAATCGCAATCAAAGGGGAATCTCATGTCAATTATAGAAATTCGCGAAGACTGGCTGGCCCAGTCAACGGAAGAAGCGATCGAACCCGCACGGCGCATTATCGATCCGCATCATCACTTTTTTGCC
>JANMJF010000527.1:0-2765 GCA_031371245.1 Pseudomonadota bacterium
TGGGTGCCGTACTCGATGATGGTGCCGATGGCTGCGTCGACGATGGCGTGGTTCTGCCAGAACGCATAACGCAGATCGCGCTCCAGCAGTTCCAGATTCTCCGGTTCCTTGACGATCGACATCAGGAAGGAATGGCCGTTGCCGATGTGACGCGACTCGTCCGATTGCACCGACAGGAAAATCGTCGGCAGCGCGTAGTCGCCATTGCGCGCCGCTTCCGACGGCATGGCCACGAACAAGGTGTTGGTGAAGGCGGTTTCAGCGACCACTTGCAGGTAGACGTTGGTCGAGGTCACGGCATCACCGGTAATGAAACCCTCGCCAAACTGGCGACCAATGGTGGTTGCGTAGCATTTGCCGAACGCTGACTCGGTGATATCGAAACCCGCCGGATCGACGTAGTTCTCCATATACCATTTTTTCAGGTTCATCTGGATCGTTGAGTGACGAAACTCATCGATCATCTGCATGGTATAGCCGGTGCGCAGATCTTCGCCGGGTGCGATCTGGGCCTGGATGGCCATCGAGCGGGCAGCCGAAATTTCGGGGAAGGGAATAATGGCGAGGAACAGCTTCTGCCATTCGATCCAGCGCGGCTCGACGTTGCGAAACATATTGCCGCGCAGCGCGGCATCCAGCGCACCATAGACCCGGTTGTCCTTCTCTTCCTGCATCGGGAAGTAGGAACGCAGAACCTGTTTCATCGGATCCTTGGGCGCCTTGTCGACCTTATAGTCGGTCGGGTACTTCAGCACCTCTTCGAAATACGATGGTGCCCAACCCAGATCAGCAATGCGCTTGGTCGCCTCCGTGATGCTGATACTTTTCTGTTTGACGATCTTGGACAGAGATAGGTTGGCCGCCATGGACAGGCTCTCCGTTAGGTTATGCGTGCGTCGGGATGCGAACCAAGGAAGCGTCTTGCGCATCGGGCCGACCCTCGCCGGGATAGGCTTGCTGCGACGCGCACACTGCCGTCAGTTCACGGTTTGGCCGTACCATATACTCTCGACACTGGCAGGCGCAAGGTAGGACGGAAGCATGGCTGACAAGGCAGAGACAAGTAAGGCAGACGATGCTGCAACGCGACCAAAATCATCGTCTCCCGCCACCGACCAGGTCGCGTCTGCGACAGCCCAACAGGGCGCCGATGGCAGCGCTGAGAAGCAGCTCATGGTCGAAAAATTGTTTCGTCATACCAACACTTTCCTGGCCGAAAACCGCGACGACCCGTTACTGGTCGTCGAAGCGCTTGCAGCGATCCTGGTGCGTTACGCGGCCTTGCTCGGCCCCGACGAACAGCTGCCCGACCGCCTGCGCGTGCTGCAAGCTTTGATCGCTCAGGAATGCAGCCAGATTCAGGCGCTGGCCAAGGCTGCGGAATGGGATAAAAAGCACGACGGCCGCTAGCTGCCGGCCGGCGTTTGCGCCCACACAACCGCAGCAAACTCTGCGGGCAGACGGGTCGCCCGGTTGCCCGTCGCGAGTTCGAGTTGCGCCGCGCTCAAGCCCAGTGCGGTACTCAGATCGGCGTCGCTCAAGTCGGTACCCGCGAGCGTCGCGCCAAACATCACAGCCCGCGACAGATTCGCGCCTTTCAGACTCGATCCTGACAGGTCAGCCATCATCAGTTTGGCCTCGCTCAAGTTGGCACCGTCCAGCACGCTGTCGCGAATGATCGCCCCGGCCAGGTTGGTGTCGCTCAAATCGGCATCGCGCAGCGCGCAGCGCAGGAACACCGCACTCAGCAGATTGGCCGAACGCAGTCGCACCTGGCCCAAGTCGGCATCGGTGAAATCGGCGCCCGGGCTCACCACCCGATACAGATTGGCCTTGTTCAGGCGCGCGTCGGCCAGATCGATATTGACCATGCTCGCGCCTTCGAGGTTGGCATCGCACAAATCAGCCGCCGCGAACTTGCTTTCGCGCAGATTGGCCTTGACCAGGCAGGCACCAGCCAGACGGGCGTGACGCATGTCTGCTTCAAGAAATCCAGCATAGATGAGATTCGCACCGGGCATGTCAAAACGTGTGCCATCCCGCCCCTCGCTCGCCAGCCATAGGCCGTGGGCAGCGATGTGTGCAAGCAGTTCTGGTTCACTGACTCTGTCTCGTTCGGCGTCGGGATCGCCGCCCAGGGAGAGCTTGGCCATCGTGCAGTCCTCGCAGCTCGGCGTCCAGGTGACACCGTAGGAGCGGCATGCTCACATGAACGCCATGCCTTGCAAAGCATTGCAAGCCAGCGTGGGCCGCAGTCTGGAGTTGGCAGCACCAATCGCATACATTGCGTTCAAGCCCTGCGGGCCACCCAAATAATGCTTTGACGATAGGGGAGATCTAGAAGCATGAGCAAACTCATTGCCGACCACGACTGCGGCGCGAAGTTTTCGCGACGCGGTTTTCTCACTACGTCGAGCGTACTCGCAGGCAGCCTGTGGGCATCCTCGAGTGCCTTACTCGCGCTTGCACCGAGCCCACTGTGGGCGCTGGAATTAAAAGTCCTCGATGAACGCTCGGCACGCGTACTGCTGGGCGTGACGCGTCATATCTTTCCGCATCCCAAGCTCGATGACGCGGTGTATGCCTTCGTCGTTCGTGATCTCGATGGCGCAGCGGCCGACAGCACGGTGAAGACCTTGCTCAGCAACGGCATCAAGCAGCTCGACACCGCCGCCCACGGTGATTGGCTGCAACTCGCCGCTAGCGCCGGTCTCGCCGAGGTGAGCAAACTCGCGCATAACCCGTTCTTTGAAAAGATTCGCAGC
>JANMJF010000530.1:0-4960 GCA_031371245.1 Pseudomonadota bacterium
GCTACGAGGACTACACCGCACTCGCCGGACTGTCGTCAAACCAGGCGCGAATGATCTCAACTGTGGTCGTGAACTTCTCGGTGTTGGTACAGCAATTAGTCACCATCGGCGTGGTGATCTGGGGCGTGTTCCTGATCGGCAAAGGCGATCTGACCATCGGCGCGCTGATCGCGTCGGTCATGATTACGGGCCGAGCGCTGGCGCCCTTGCAGACGGTGGCCTCGCTGATGATGCGTTATCAGCACGCGCGGGCCTCCTACAGCACGCTCAATCGCCTCATGAAACAACCGGTGGAGCGCGCGCCTGGTCAACAGTTCACGCGCCGCGCCGAGATTCGCGGCGAGATCGCCATGCAGGGCGTGCAGTTCGTCTACCCGAATACCTCGGTGGCCTCGTTGCAGGACGTCAATTTCTCCATCGCCGCCGGTGAGCATGTTGCGATCCTCGGCAAGATCGGGTCGGGCAAAAGCACCTTGCTGAGGCTCATCGTCGGACTCTACCAGCCGGCCAAAGGCACGGTAAGTATCGACGGCGTCGATCTCGCACAGTGTGACCCGGCCGATATTCGCGATCACATCGGCTATGTCGCCCAAGATCCGATGCTGTTTCTCGGCTCGCTGCGCGACAACATCGCCCTGGGTCGCCCTCACGCTGACGACGTCGATATCCTGCGCGCCGCGCGTATCGCTGGCATCAGCGCCATGATCGACGGCCATCCGTCTGGTCTCCAGATGAACATCGGCGAGCGTGGCCAAGCACTTTCTGGCGGGCAGCGGCAAGCAGTGGCCAATGCCCGCGCATTCCTGGTCGAACCGCGCATTCTGCTGCTTGATGAGCCGACCAGCGCGATGGATCACAACGCCGAAGCGAAATACATAGCAACCGTCGCTGGCTATGCGCGCGGGCGGACGATGGTGCTGGTTACGCACAAGCCGAGCATGCTCGCGCTGGTCTCGCGCATTATCGTGATCGATAGTGGGCGCGTGGTGATGGACGGTCCACGGGACGATGTATTGCGCCAGCTCACCCGTCCCGCAGGACCAGCGCCGTCGCCGGCTGCACCGCCGGCGCGGGCCTGACTGGCGGTCGCAGGCTATGGCTTCCAAACGCAATCAAACCCGAGTGACGAAGGCCGACCTGCCCTTTTTGCGCGCCGCGCGTGCCGCGCAGATCGCTGACTCCCATCCGTTCGCCGGCAGCAGCCTGTTGCTGTTGGTGGCTTTTCTGGTGGTCGCTTTTCTGTGGGCGACGTCCGCCCAGCTCGATGAAGTGACACGCGGCCAGGGCGCGGTGGTACCGTCCAGTCGCGAGCAGGTCATCCAGAGTCTGGAGGGCGGCATCCTGGCCGAATTATCCGTGCGTGAAGGTGATGTGGTGGACAAGGGGCAGGTGCTGTTGCGCATCGATGACACACGCTCCGGCGCGTCGCTGCGTGAAGGCCAGGTGAAAAGCCACAGCCTGCGCGCAGAGATAGCGCGGTTACAGGCCGAGGCGGGCGGCAGCCGACCGCAGTTCCCCGCTGATATCGATCCGATCATCGTCGAACGTGAACGCAAGACCTATATCTCACGGCTGACCGCCGTCGAGGAATCGGCGACCTCCCTGAAACGCAATCTTGAGCTGGCGGAAAAGGAACTCGCCATGACCGAGCCGATGGTCGCCCGCGGTGCCGTTTCGGAAGTGGAAGTGCTGCGTCTGCAGCGCCAGATCATCGAACTGAAAGGGCAGATTCAAGATCGCCGCAACAGTTTCAAGGCCGAGGCGCGTAGCAAGCAGGCCGAGAAAGAAGCGGAACTGGGCGGTGTAACTGAACTGCTGACCGCACGCACCGACGAAGTACAGCGTTCACTGGTGCGCTCACCGATGCGTGGTACGGTCAAGAACATCAAGGTCACGACCGTCGGCGGCGTGATAGGCCCGGGCCAGGACATCATGGAGATCATCCCCATTGAGGAACGCCTGCTCATCGAGGCCAAGATTCGGCCCGCCGATGTTGCCTTTCTGCACGCTGGCCAAGACGCGACCGTCAAACTGACGGCCTACGACTATACGATTTATGGCAGCTTGCGCGGCCATCTCGAACATATCAGCGCCGACACCATCATTGATGAAAACCCACCGCACGAACGCTTCTATCGGGTCTATGTGCGTACCGATGCGGCAACGCTGGCCGGCAAGAAGGGCCCGCTGCCGGTCATTTCCGGCATGGTGGCGACAGTGGAAGTGCTGACTGGGCACAAGACTGTGCTCGAATATTTGCTCAAGCCGGTGCTCAAGACACGCGACAATGCGCTACATGAGCGCTGATGGCAGTGCATTACGAGAAGTGGCCGACAGTTGCGCTTGCGAGGACAATGGAACGTGACGGAATTTGCGTCACCGCCTGCGGCTGACGGCTTTAATCATGTGTAGACCAGCCCGGTCGGGACAGCTGTAAGTTAAGGGGCAGCGCGTAAGCGCGGCTTGGAGAACGCGATGGATGTACAACTGAAAATCATCGGCGTCGACGGCAAAACCCGCACCGAGACGGTCAAGCCTGGTGAGTCGGTCGAGATCCAGGCGGGCGAAACCGTGGTCGTCTCTCCTGACCAAAACCTGCCCGTCACCACTAGTAAAGAAAGCGAAACGCTGGTTATCCGCACCCCAGCTGGCGATATCAGTCTGCCGGGATTTTTTCAGCCAGCGACGCACGAGCAACTTCCTACCGCCCTCGCCTTTGAGGATGCCGCCGGTTTCCACGTCGTGACCGCGCAAGCCGAGCTGATTTCACAATCGTTCACCATGCAGCCGCTGTCTGCTGCACAGGTGCCTGAGACGCTCGATCTGCCCGAGCAGTTCAGCGCAGCGTGGGTGGCAGCGTTTCGAGCGATTTTCACCGCCCCGCACTCGCTCGACACTGATGCGGGGTTGAACGGTGTTCTTGCGCCATCAGCCCTCAAGCTCGGCACGGCAGCGCCCTTGGTGCCGCACCCGCTGGCCGCCGAAGAAAAAGGAATTGCTGGGATCGCGCCGGGTGGACAGTCCGGCGATCCGCTGTTGCCTGTCGTGATTGATCGAAACGCGCCCCTAAATCCCCCGCCCATCGATCATTTGCCGGTCATCGACGACCAGAGTTTCTCAATTAATGAAAACAGTGCGCTCGGTACGCTGCTCGGAGCTGTCAAGGCCAGCGACGAGGACGCTGGCCAGTCGCTGACTTACAGTATCGTCGGCGGCAGCGGCGCAACCGCCTTTCAGATCGATGCCGCCACCGGCAAGCTCACCGTTGCCAACACCGCGCAGCTGGATCGCGAAGCGGTCGCCGCGCTGACCGTGGAAGTAGCCGTGACCGATAGCGGTACCGTGCCCCACACCGCCATCGGCACCGTCACCATCCATCTCAATGATCTGAACGATTCCGCGCCGAGCTTTTCATCTAATCCCAATTTCAATGTGGTGGAGAACGGCGTCGCGGTCGGTAGTGTGCGTGCGATCGATGCAGACCTTGGCGCCGCGCCCTTGACCTATAGCCTCGCTGGCGGCGCCGATCGGGCCTTGTTCACTATCAATGCGACGACCGGTGCGCTGCGTTTCGTGACGGCGCCGAACTTCGAAAGCCCGTCTGATGCGGGCGCCGATAATGTCTACAACGTCGACGTGCGTGCGAGTGATGGCGCCAACACCACCACCCAGAACGTGGTCGTCACGGTGACCGATGGCAATGACGCCCCGGTCATTACTTCGTCTGCCACAGCGGTGGTGACAGAAAACCAGACCGCGGTGCTGACGGTGGCGGCTAACGATCCGGAAGGTGATGTCCCGACTTTCGCCATCGTTGGCGGTGTCGATGCGGCTAGATTCACTATTAACGCCAACAGCGGCGCGCTGAGTTTTGTCGCGGCGCCGAATTTCGAAGCACCGAGCGATGCCAATAGTGACAACGTCTATGTGGTAAACGTGCGCGCCAACGATGGTAATGGCGGGCTCACTACTCAGATCATGAGCGTGACAGTGATGGGCGTGAACGACAGCACGCCGGTCATCACTTCGGCGACCACGGCCAACTTCGCTGAGAATGGCACGGGCAGCGTCGTCGATGTCAATGCGACCGACGCAGATCTGCCGGTGCAGAGCTTGACGTTCTCGATTACCGGCGGGGCGGACGCAGCAAAATTCGCCATCAACGCAACGACCGGCATAGTGACCTTCGTCGCGGCGCCGGACTTCGAAGCGCCGAGCGACACCGATCTCAATAATGTCTATGTGCTGCAAGTGACGGCGAGCGATGGCACGCTTGCGTCGGCGCAAACCATCACGGTCACGGTTACCGCAGTCAACGATAACAGCCCGCTCTTCACCTCGGCGGCGACGGCCAACTTTGTCGAAAACACGAGTGGCACAGTGCTGACGGTACAGGCCACGGACGCTGATTTGCCGGCGCAGATAGTGACCTATGCCATAAGTGGCGGTGCAGATGCAGCGAAATTCGCGATCAACGCAACGACGGGTGCGCTGAGTTTCGTGTCCTCGCCGAATGCCGATGCGCCGACCGATGTCGGTGCTGACAATGTCTATGACGTGCAGGTTACGGCCAGCGATGGCACGCTCAGCACTAACCAGTCCATTGCGGTGACGGTGACCGGGGTTAATGACAACAGTCCGGTAATCACCAGCGCGGCCGGCGTAAGTTTTGCCGAAAACGGGATCGGCGCGGTTCTGGATGTTAATGCCACGGACGCAGATCGGCCGGCCGAAACGCTGATCTATTCGATCACCGGTGGGGCGGATGTCGGCCTGTTTGCGATCGATAGTGCCACGGGTGTACTGACCTTCGTCACGCCCCCCGACTTTGAAGCCCCGAGCGATGCGGATGGCAACAACGTCTATCTGGTGCAGGTGACAGCCAGCGATGGCACGAATGCGGTGCCGCAGAGCCTCACTATTACGGTCACAGATATTGGTCCGACGGTGATCTCCTCGG
>JANMJF010000549.1:0-1647 GCA_031371245.1 Pseudomonadota bacterium
TGGCCGACAGCCAGATGATCTGGTCCGATTGCTATGCGGTGCTGGCCTTAGCGGCAGAGCAGACTCGCCGCATCAAACTCGGCACCGGGGCGTCAGTGTCAGGCACCCGCATCGCGCCGGTCACGGCCAATAGCATCGCGACCATTACTCGCCTGGCACCGGGGCGAGCTTTTCTCGGTATCGGCGCAGCGCGTGTTGATCGCCGTCTGAATAATTTCTACACCTGTTCGCTCACCGCTGTGGTGGTGCTTAAGCCTAGCGAGAGTGTGACTTCCGAGCGGGTGCTCAATGAGTGCGGGGCGTTCGCGATCGGCTCGCTGCATTATGCCTACGATAAAGTACGGCAGATGGGCGGCGCGCCGCCGGCCCACCTACGCCGCAGGCAGCAGATCGCAAAAGCAGAAGCCGTCGCGATTCACGCGTTTGCCAACGGTGACCGGTATGTCATGGCTGAACATCGGCTCGGCCCAGCAGAAGGTGTGAAACTCGCCATTTTCGCCGCAAGGATCGACCGTTGCTGGCAGCTCGGCCAGCAACGCGGCATCGTAATGACGACCGCAAAATGTCGCCGACAGTTGTTTCGGATCGACGCAGGTCAACACTGCGCGTAGACGGCCGGCCAACATTTCACGCGCCAGCGCGGGCGTGTCGGCGGCACTGCCCCACAGTGGGAACAAGGGCGCAATGCCGCTGCCGGCGAGCATGGTTTCGCGATAGGCGCGAATGTCTTCGAGAAATAAATCGCCAAACGCCATGTGGGCGACGCCGGCAGCAGCGGCGCGTGCGATGACCTTGTGCATGATGCTGGCGTATTGCGCGTTGGTGCGGGGAAAGGGCAGATCGACTGGCCACAGCGGGACAACTCTTGGCGGCAGCCTGCGCAGCCACCAAGAGTTGTCGTAGCGCGTGCATGGCGACCCGTTCAGCCTCTTCGTTAAAGGTCGTTAGCAGGCCAACGATTTCGATATCTCGCTGTTGGCGAAGCCGCTGCAAAGCCCAGGCGCTATCCTTGCCGGAACTCCAAGAAAGCAAAACGCGTGCGCTCATGTTGGCCGAACTGCGGGTTTGATGGATGGCTGTAGTTTACCTGCGGCGCGCTCGCCGAGTCACCGCGGGTAGACTGTGTCAATAGTTTTATGGAGCGAAAGCCATGAGTGATGCGGCCATCGAGCGACTTGAACTCAAGATTGCTTATCTTGAGAGCGCTAACCAGGAATTGAGCGATATCGTCTATCGCCAGCAGCGCGATATCGACAATCTGCGCGCTCAGATGTCCGTCCATCAGCGCCAGCTGGACGCCTGGCGATCAGAGCAATCCGACGCCGCGCCGGTCGACGAGCACCCACCCCACTATTGAAACTTTGGACTGGGTGGGCGCAGTCCCCGCCACAAGCTCTCGCGTGCTCCGTCGCGGCCGCCCAAGTCGTCTGGGCTGCGTGCGATGGAGGAATTGCTGGGAAAGCGGGCTGCCCGGGACCATCGCTCTCGATATCCAGTCAGCCGCCGCTAAGGACCCTGGTCAGAATTATCTCGTCAACACCGAGGGTGTTGCTGAGTGGTTGCTTGCCGGGCGCGATTCGCGGGCAATAGCGGGGCTATTGCCAAGAATAGCAACGCAGCGGCAGCCGCTCAGGAACAGCCGAATGT
>JANMJF010000562.1:0-2762 GCA_031371245.1 Pseudomonadota bacterium
CGCGTTCGAGTTTGCGCTCAACGCTGTGTCCGAACGGATCGAAGACCGTGCCACGCAAGAATTTCAGATGCTGCAGCCCGCGCAAGACCGGCAACAACCACGCGCCGAATTCCATTTTCTGTGGCCGACCGTTGCGGTCGACGCGTGCCAGCAAAGGCGGCGCCATATTGAAATGCAATTTGACCGGCACTTTGAAGGTGTCGGCGATGCCCTGCTGGAAGGCGCTGCTGGCATAAAGCCGCGCAACCTCGTATTCGTCCTTGTACGCGAGCAACTTGTGATAAGCATCGGCAACCGCATGGGTCAACACGAAGTCCGGGCCGAAAGCCACATCCGCCGCGCGCACCGCTGTCAGCAAGCGCGTAAAGCGCTGGGCATAACGCGCACTCTGATAAGCACACAGACGCACACGCAAACGTTCAATATGGGTGTCGATATCCTCAGGCTGCGCCGGCAACTGCTGTTGGACGGCCGTCTGTGTGCTGCTGACCAGTGCGGTCTGGCGGCCCAACCGAAAAGCGCTCAAGTTGGCTGCCACCGCTACGGCGTTCAATTCGATAGCGCGCTGTAGCGCCTCGACACTTAGGGGAATGTGCCCCAGCTGCCAGGCAAAACCGAGCAGCAACATATTGCCGGTCTGGGGATTGTCGAGCTGCGCGGTGGCGAGCGCGGTGCTATCGACGGCGCGATAGCGATCTCCCACCGCACTGCGCAACAGGGTCTCGAGATCGCCACGGGGAAAGTGCCAGTCGGGGTCCTGCGCGAAGGCACCGGTGGCCTGTTCATAGGTATTGACCACCGCGCAGGTCCGCTCGACGTGGGTGCGGGTAAGGACTTCGGCATCGCCAGCCGTGATCATGTCGTAGGCCAGCAGCAGATCGGTCTCGCCGGCGGCGATACGCTGGCCACGCAGCTGAGTACCGGATGCAGCGATGCGGATATGGGACATCACCGCGCCGTTTTTCTGCGACATGCCGGTCATGTCGAGCACGCTTATCGCCTTACCTTCGAGATGGGCGGCCATGCCGAGAATGGCGCCCACGGTGATCACGCCGCTGCCACCGACACCCGTGATCAGAATGTTGTAGGGGTGAGCCGGTAGCTCGAGCGAAGGCTGCGGCAGTTCTTCGTCCGTCTTCAGCGGCACCTTTACCGACTTCGGCGGCGCCGCCAGTAGTTCAACAGTAACGAAGCTCGGGCAGAAACCATCGACGCAGGACAAGTCGTTGTTGCAGGCATCCTGATCGATGGTGCGCTTGCGACCCAGCGGTGTTTCCAGCGGTGCGATGGCAGTGCAATTGGAAACTCGTCCGCAATCACCACAGCCTTCGCAGACTTCCGCATTGATATAAGCGCGACGCGGTGCCTGGGCAAGTTTCAGATGTTTGCGGCGGCGGCGCTTCTCGGCGGCGCAGGTCTGGTCGTAAACCAGCACGCTGACACCGGCGATATCGCGCAGCTCGCGCTGCACGGCATCGATGTCAGTGCGTGGATGAATCGTGGCGATGCCACGCAGTCGCGCATCGGCGGCGTGGGGTGTCGGATCTTCCGCCACCACGCGCACCTGTTTCACGCCCTCGGCGGCGAGCTGCATGACGATGTCCGCTACCGTCAACTGGCCGTCGATGGGCTGTCCGCCGGTCATGGCGACAGCGTCGTTGTAAAGAATCTTGTAGGTGATGTTGACACCGGCAGCGAGCGCGGCGCGAATGGCGAGACTGCCCGAGTGGAAATAGGTGCCATCGCCGAGATTGGCGAATACATGGGGCAAGGTCGAAAACGGCGCTTGGCCTATCCAGGTCACGCCCTCGCCGCCCATCTGGGTCATGGTGCGGTTGGACTCGGGGAAAATCGCGGTGGCCATCACGTGACAGCCGATGCCCGCCAGCGCGATGCTGCCCTCCGGCGTGCGCGTTGAGCGATTGTGCGGACAGCCCGAGCAGTAGTAGGCCGGCCGCGGCGGCGGCACGAAAGCCGTTTCCAGCGCCGCCTCTTTCGCTTCGAGGAAATGCAGGCGTGAGGTGATGCTGTCGCTCTGGTGAAAGCGCTGGATGCGCGTCGCCAGCACCCGTGCAATCTGGGCGATGGAAAAATCACCGCGCGCCGGCAGCAGCCATTTGCCGCGCGGCGCCACCCACTCGCCCTGTTCATCGAACTTACCGATCACGCGCGGACGGGTATCGTCACGCCAGTTGTAGAGCTGCTCTTTTAACTGGTATTCGATCATCTGGCGCTTTTCTTCGACCACCGCGATTTCTTCGAGACCGGTGGCGAATTCGCGGATGCTGTCAGGTTCCAAGGGCCAGGGCATGGCAACCTTGAACAGACGCAGACCGATGCGTGCGGCTTCCTGTTCGTCTATACCAAGTTCCGACAGTGCTTCCAGCACGTCCATATAGGACTTGCCCGAGGCCACCACACCCAATCGTGCTGGCTTGGAATCCCATACGATGTGGTTGAGGTGATTGGCGCGTGCGTAAGCCATCGCGGCATAGATCTTGTAATCCTGCATCAGCGCTTCCTGGGCGCGTGCCTGCCGGCCCAGCGTCATGTTCGACAGGCGCGCGTTCAGGCCACCCTCGGGCATCGGATAGTCAGGCACAACGGTGGTGACCAGGAAAGGATCGGCACTGACACTGGTTGAAGATTCGACCGTATCGGCCAGCGCCTTGAAACCGACCACGCAGCCCGAGAAGCGCGACATCGCCCAGCCATGCAAACCGAGGGTCAGGTATTCCTGCACATCGCAGGGATACAACAGC
>JANMJF010000573.1:0-4236 GCA_031371245.1 Pseudomonadota bacterium
GCCATGGGTGAGCACCGCCTGCAGACACGCTTCGTGGCCGGCCTTGGCACCAAGATACTTGCAGGCATTGGCTTCCGCGCCGCAGGGGCGATCATTGTCGTAGAGCCAGGCGGCCTTCATGGCGATGTTGTAGGCCGCTTCGAGATGCATCCAGTTCTCCGCGAGCGGATGCTGGATGCCCTGATTCATGCCAATGGGCCGGTCGAACACGATGCGCTCGTTGGCGTAGCGCGCCGCGCGACGCAGGGCGTCCTGCCCGATACCGATGGACTCGATGCCGACCAGGATGCGTTCCGGATTCAGACTGTGCAGGATGTAGCTGAAACCCTTGCCTTCCTCACCGATCAAGTCTTGGTCTGGAATGAACAGGCCATCGATGAACACTGCGTTCGAATCAACCGCTTTGCGACCCATCTTCGGGATGCGCTTGATTTCGATCTTGCTGCGATCGACATCGGTGTAGAAGACGCTGATACCGTCGGTCGGCCGCTTGCAGTCCTCGAAGCGCGTCGTGCGGGCGAGCAGCATGATCTTGCTCGCCACCTGGCCGGTCGAGGTCCACACCTTCTGGCCGTTGACGAGGTAACCACCATCGACCTTTTGCGCGAAGGTTTTTATACGGGTGGTATTTAAGCCGGCGTCTGGTTCGGTGACACCAAAACAGCACTTGTCTTCGCCCGCCACCAGGCGCGGCACCCAGCGCCGCTTCTGGTCGTCGCTGCCGAACACCACAATCGGATGCGGCCCGAACAAGTTGATGTGGACGGTCGAGGCCGCTGCCACGCCGCCGCCGTGGCTCACCACCTCATGCATCATGATGGCGGCCTCAGTCACGCCTAAGCCGGCGCCACCGTATTCCTCGGGCATGGTGATGCCCAGCCAGCCGGCCTCGGCCATGGCACTGTGGAAGGCGTGGGGAAATTCGCCGTCGTCGTCACGGTCCAGCCAGTAATCGGCGTCAAAACGGCTGGCGACGGCGCGTACTGCATCACGGATCGCACGCTGCTGATCGGTCACATCGAAATCCACGACAATCTCCTTCAACGATGGGCAAGGGGCACCAGCATAACGTCTACGTGGTGGTCACGCCGAAGGTCTATGTGAGTGCTTGACGGAACTATTCGCCTGCGTATAGTAAGCATGCGTATTATATCCGTCAAAGGTATTTACATTTGCGTAGGGTCAACGTCGCTGTACGCTCACGCGTCGCCAGTGCACTGGCCAGCAACAATTTCGAAACCGGCGGAGCAATGGCGCGCAATAACGACGATCCTGCCGGTGACGAGCGCAGCGATGAGGACTGGGCAATCCGCCTCGGGTTTTACATCCATGACACCTCGCGCTTACGCCGCATCATCTATAACGCCGCCTTGAAGCCGGCCGGCGTCACCCGTTCACAAGCCTGGGTGCTGGCGTATCTGTCGCGCAAGGACGGCATGGCGCAATCCGACCTCGCCGGCCAGCTCGACCTGGGCAAGGTCGCGCTCGGTGGGCTGGTCGACCGCCTGGAAGCGGCGGGCTTAGTCGAACGCCGCGCCGACGCCCGTGATCGCCGCATGAAACGCATCTTTCTGACCACTGCCGGACGCAAGGTAGTGAACAAGATGCGCTCGATTTCGGGCCCGACCAATGCCGAAATCCTGGCTGGCATCGCGCCGGCGGATGTGCGCGCTACGGCCCGCACCCTGCGCGCCATCAAAGCCAATCTGCTGAATATGGCGAGCGGCAAGGACAACGTGTGAGCGCCGCTGTCTCGCCCATCTCCGGCCTGCCCTGCTCGAACCCGCAGCGGCCCTGACTAAACAAATTGAAAGAACGAGGATGCTGGACATGCTGAGCCGAAATCGCCCGCGCTACGACGATACGCAATACGCCGTAGCGAGCCGGCGTTCATGATCGAACGCACGCTGTTCTCTTCCGATCATGAAATCTTTCGCGACGCCGTCAGGAAATTCATCGCCAAGGAAATCACGCCCTTCCACGCCCAATGGGAAGAGGACGGCATCGTGCCGCGGGCGTTGTGGCACACGGCCGGTGCAGCCGGCATGTTGTGCTGCGCGGTGGCGGAAGCTTATGGTGGTGCCGGCGCGGACTGGCTTTACGACGTGGTGGTGTTCGAGGAAATGGCGCGCGCCGGCGCGACCGGTCCGGGCTTCATGATCCACACTGATCTGGTCGCGACTTATCTGAGTTCCTTTGGTAGCGAAGATCAGAAATCGAAATGGCTGCCAAAAATGGTCAGCGGTGAAGTGATCGGCTCGCTCGGCATGACCGAGCCCCACGCCGGATCAGATCTCAAGAACATCCGCACGCGCGCGGTGCGCGATGGCGACGACTTCGTCATCAACGGCCAGAAAGTTTTCATTTCCAATGGCCAGTTGTGCGATCTGATTGTGCTCGCGACCAAGACCGACGGCGACGCCGGCGCTAAAGGCATCACCTTGTTTCTGGTGGAGGGCGACCGCGCCGGTTTCACCCGTGGGCGCAATCTCGCCAAACTCGGCATGAAAGCCCAGGACACCTCGGAACTGTTCTTCGAGAATGTGCGCGTACCCGTCTCCAACATGCTGGGTAAGGAAGGCCAAGGCTTCGCCATCATGATGACCAAGCTCGCCCAGGAACGCCTCGCGCAAGCCATCCGCAGCGCGACAGTCATAGAAACCGTCATCGAGTGGACGGTGGAATACACCGCCCAGCGCGAGGCCTTCGGCCAGACTATTGCAGACTTCCAGAACACCCAGTTCAAACTCGCAGAACTCAAAGTCGAGGCCACCGCCGGGCGCGTGTTGACCGATCGCTGCATGGAATTGTTTATCGACGGCAAGCTCGATGCCATCGACGCCGCCGTGGCCAAGACCTTTCTTTCCAACCTGCATTGCAAGACCGTCGACGAATGCCTGCAGCTGTTCGGTGGCTGGGGTTATATGTGGGAATACCCGATCTGTCGCGCCTATGCCGACGCGCGGGTGGTGAAAATTGCCGGCGGCTCGATAGAAATCATGAAGTATCTGATCGGCCGCGACATGTTCAAGCACCACAAACTCGGCAAGCGCGTGCCGCAGGCCTAGGCCTGTTCGTGACCTGCTGCGCGTCCGTCACCTATCAACTCTAGCCTCGAGGACAACGACCCATGGCCAACGCAACGGCTCCCGAGATCAACCTGAGCACGCTCGAATTCTGGGCACTGCCCTATGAAGAGCGCGAACGCAGCTTCAAATGGCTGCGCGACAACCAGCCGGTGTCGTGGCATCCGGCGCCCGCGCCACTCGCGCCGGGGCTCGAAAACAGCAAGGGTTACTGGGCGATCACGCGTTTCGATCACATCAAAGAACTTTCGCGCAACGACACCGTGTTCTCCTCGGCCGAAGGCGTGTTTCTCGACGACTTCCCGCAGCTCGAGACCATTCTGTCCTTCATCGTGATGGACGACCCGCGACACAAGGCGTTGCGCAACATCGTCCAGCACGCATTCAGCCCGCGCAACATCCGCCGCATGGAACAGCAGATCGGCGAGATGACAGAGCGCGTGATCAGCGAGGTCGCTCATCTCGGTGAGGGTGACCTCTGCGAGCTGGTGTTCAAGCAGCTGCCCGGTCTGGTCTTCGCCGGCGTGTTCGTCGGCATCGGCGACCCGCATAAGCGCGAGATCCTCATCGAAGCAGCCGAGCAACTCGGCAGCTGGGCCGACCCTTCCTACGCCCATATCGGTTCGCCGCTCGCGGTGTTCCAGGATGCGGCGCAGAAGATCATGACGATTGCCTATGCCGAGGCTGAGCGTTGCCGCCGCGAACCCGACGATAACCTTATGACCTGGGTCGTGCAGGCCGACCACGAGGGCCAACGCATGACCCAGGAGGAACTTGGCGCGTTCTTCACCCTGCTGGTCGGTGCCGCCAATGACACCTCGCGCCACGCCATGGCCCACGCGGTCATGAATCTGCAAAACCACCCTGAGCAGAAAGCCTGGCTGCTCGCGGATTTTGAGGCCCGCGTCGACAATGCCGTCGAAGAAATCCTGCGCTGGTCGCCACCGCTGATGCATTTCCGGCGCACCGCGCTCAAGGACTTCGAACTCGAAGGCGTGACTATCAAGGCCGGCGACAAGTGCGTGCTGTGGTACTGCTCGGGCAATCGCGACGAACGTGCCGTGCCGGAACCCGACAAGTTTGATCTCAATCGCACGCCGAACCGGCACTTGAGTTTCGGCTATGGCCCACACTTCTGCATGGGCGCGTC
>JANMJF010000579.1:0-2839 GCA_031371245.1 Pseudomonadota bacterium
CTGTTTGCAGCCTATTTCGTCAACGGTCAGGATATCGGTGCCGACGGGGTATTGATCGATCTCGCGGTGGCGGCCGGCCTCGACCGCGCGGCGGTGACGGCCATGTTGGCACTAGCCGATGGCGATACCGCCATCGAAGCCGCCGAGCGTGACGCCCATGAACTCGGTGTCGATGGCGTGCCGGCCTTCCTCTATAACGGTCGCCTGTTATTTTCCGGCGCGCAGAGTCCCGAGACCATCGCGCTGGCCCTGCGACGCGCCCACGCCCGCGGCCTATGAATGTGCCGGGCACGCGTATGCTGCCGGCTTAACACCTCGCCGGCATGGAGCCGGCCATGGGAGAACATCGCATGTGCCGCTTCACACTTTATCTCGGCCCCGACATCCGCTTGAGCTCTCTGCTGCTGGAGCCCAGCCATTCCCTGATCCGTCAATCGACCCATAGCCGCGAACGCGAAGAGCCACTCAATGGCGACGGCTTCGGCGTCGGCTGGTATGCGCGCGAACTGTCGGGCGAGCCGGCGGTGTTCCGCTCGATTACGCCAGCCTGGAACAATCGCAACCTGCACAACCTGGCACGGGTGGTGGCTAGCGATTGCATCCTTGCCCACGTGCGCGCCGCCACGCAGTCCTCCGGTGTCAACGAAGCCAACTGTCATCCCTTCCGCTATCAGCAATATCTGTTCATGCACAACGGCGACGTCGGTAATTTCCGCCACGTGCGCCGGCGCATCCTCGCATCGGTATGCGACGAGGCCTTCTCCAATGTCTATGGCAGCACTGACTCGGAATGCTTTTTCGCGCTGTGTATTGACGAGCTCTTGAAGCAGCCCGCCGCGCTCGCGCCGGCCGATAAACTCAACGCCGCGCTGGCAGCGGCCATCGCGCGGGTGGTGGGCCTGGTGGATGAATTCGGTGACGGCGAGCCGTCCTATATGAACTGCGCGTTGGCGGACGGCGAGAATGCCGTGGTCTCGCGCTATACCAATGACAGCGCAGAGCGCCCGGAATCGCTGTACTACTTCCATGGCGCGCTCTACCCTGCGATTGCGCAGGCCGCGCAACAGGACAAAGTGCTAGGCCGTCACCCGGTGATCGTCAGTTCCGAGCGTCTCACCAGCGGCGCGGACTGGATATCGATCCCGGATAACACCATGGTGCTGGTGCGCGGTGGCGACGCGCCGACACTGCAAGCCATCGCTTCTTGATCAGCCATCACACACGCCAGCCCTTCGACGCGCACGCCATTTTTTGCCAGGAGTTCTTGCCATGATCCCGCCGCGCCCGCGCATTCTTCTCACTAATGACGACAGCCACGATTCGCCGCTGTTCCTGCTCGCCATCCGCGCGCTCGCACAATTCGGCGATGTCGACATCGTGGTGCCCGCCACCGAGCAGAGTTGGAAGGGCAAGTCCATGACACGTTACGGCGCGCTCTACGCCGAGCGCATCGATCTGCACGGCACGCCGGCCTGGTCGGTGAGCGGCACGCCGGCTGACTGCGTCAATCTCGCCATCTATAACTTGCTGCCCGAGCGCCCCCAGCTGATCGTGTCGGGCATCAACATCGGCAAGAATATCGGGCTCGGTTTCACACTCGCCTCGGGCACTATCGGTGCCTGCCTCGAAGCCAACATCGCCGGCCTGCCAGCGCTGGCCCTGTCGCAGGAGATCGCGCCCGAGGAATTCCGTTATTGGGATGCCGAGCGCGCTTTCAAACCCGACACTATCGCGCGCATCACGGCCCTGGTCGAAACCATGATGCCAAGCATCTGGCGCGAACTGATCGCACCCGATGATTTCGAGGCCACCACCTGGAACGTCAACTTCCCGTTCCGTCACGGCGCTCACACCACCATTGTCCATGCACGTCTGGGTCTCAGCTACTACCAGGGCTGCTTCAAACAACGTGGTGATCAATACCACCATGCACTCGCCAGCGCGCAACTGGATACCGATCCGGAGACCGACGATGCGGTTCTGCAAGTCGGGCATGTCAGCGCCACGCGGATTGACATCCGCACACTGGGGCAACATTTGAAATAGCGAGGGACGCCGCACCAGCACTCAGAGCCGCGTCGAAACGAAGCCGCTGGCCTCGACCAAACTATCAGGGGGGCCGCAGCGGCAGTCGAATTGCGTAAACTACGGCCCCGATTGCGGTCGCCATCGCCACCCGCACACCGAACCGACAGGAGCCCTCCATGAGCGCGGTATCTTCCCAACCCTCACAACAAGCCGCCACCGACCAGCAACAGATCTACGATGCCGTGGTGGTGGGCGCCGGCTTCGCCGGCATGTACATGCTCTACAAGCTTCAGCAGCGCGGGCTCAAGGTGCGTCTCTATGAAGCCGGCAGCGGCGTCGGTGGCACCTGGTATTGGAATCGCTATCCCGGTGCGCGGGTCGATGTGGAGAGCGTCGAATATTCCTATTCCTTCGACGACGACTTGCAGCAGCAATGGTCGTGGACCGAGCGTTATGCCTCGCAGCCGGAGTTGTTACGCTATTGCGACCATGTCGCGGACCGTTTCAAGCTGCGTCCGAACATGCAGTTCGATACCAAGGTGAGCGCCGCCCATTACGACGAGACCTCGGCACGCTGGACTATTCGCACCAGTCGCGGTGACCACGTCAGCGCCAAATACTGCGTGCTTGCGACCGGCTTTTTGTCGTCCGGCAACCTGCCCGATTTTGTCGGCCTGGCCGACTACCAGGGCAATAAGTATTTGACTTCGCGCTGGCCTCAGGAGGGCGTCGACTTCAGCGGCCAGCGCGTGGCGGTGATCGGCACCGGTTCGTCAGCCGTGCAGTCGATCCCGATCATGGCGCAACAGGC
>JANMJF010000662.1:0-28041 GCA_031371245.1 Pseudomonadota bacterium
GGCCGCGGCGCGGGCCGCGCCCGCACGCAGCAATTCGAGCTGTGCGCCGCGCACGCGCTCGTTTGGTGCGTCGGCATAGGTGCCGGTGTGGAGTTCGATGGCAGCCACGCCCAGGCGCGCGGCGGCGTCAATCTGAGCCTCGTGGGGGTCGATAAACAACGAAACCTCAATACCGGCTCGCGCTAGATGTGCGCATAAGGGACCCAGTTGCTCGTAAGCGGCCAGCACATCGAGACCGCCTTCGGTGGTCAGCTCGGCGCGTCGCTCGGGCACGATGCAGCAAGCCCATGGCCGCACAGCACAGGCGAGAGCAAGCATTTCATGGCTGCCGGCCATCTCCAGATTCATCGGTACGACCAGCGAGCGCCGCAACCAGTGCACATCGGCATCCTGGATGTGGCGGCGATCCTCGCGCAAATGTATAGTGATGCTGTCCGCTCCGCCGACCTCGGCGGCACGCGCCGCGATCGCGAGATCCGGGTAAGGGGTACGCCGCGCCTGACGCAGGGTCGCGACGTGATCGATATTGACTCCGAGGTTCATGGCTAGTCTGGCCTTGTACAGTGGCGGCTTGGTGATGGAAAAACCGGCCGCCAATTCTACGGCTTTCCGCGCTAGGGTGCGTCGAACAGCTTGCGCGAAGTGAGCGCTCGGCCGTCGAGATGGTGGTTGAGCACGTGACGCATAAGAAGTTTGGCTTCGTGCAGAGCGCGTGGCGAGAGTTCGTCCTCGCTCGCCAGGGCCAGCAGCGTGGCCCCATGCACGCGGATGCCGCTGCTTTCGCGGCCACAACGCAGTGGCCCACGCTCGACGTCATAGTGATAGCTGTCCTCCGGCTCGAGCGCCACTTCGCTGCCGGCCTCGCTATCGAGTTGCAGCCCGAAACCCAAGGTGTCCAGCAATTGCTTTTCGAAGCGCCTGAGCAGCGCTTCGACGCCGCCTGCACCGGCCAGCGCCGCGAGCGCTTGCTGGTAGACCGCGTAGAGCTCTGGATTGGGGTCGTGGGTGGCGGTCAGGCGCATTACCAATTCGTTGACGTAAAACAGGCAGTAGAGCCGTTGCCCGGCGAGCATGGGCGCCGGCGCGAGCGCTTCGGCACGGGTCAGGTTGAGCAGTTCTGTGCGACCGCCGAAGGTCAGACGCAGAGGGATCAGAGGTTGCAGGCTGGCAGCCAGTACCGAATTGCGCCGCAATGCACCGCGTGCCACCGCCCCTACCCGCCCTCGCTCGCAGGTTAGAAAATCGACGATGAGGCTGGTTTCGCGATAGCGTCTGCTATGTAGCACATAGCCACAATCGCCGGCGGGATCGGCTGCCATGCCACTGCCTCAGTCGCCCAGACCCAGGGGCTGCATCGCTTCGGGACTGTCGGTCCAACCGCGCCGGGTCTTCACCCATACTCGCAGATAGACATGCCGCTCGAGCAACTGCTCAAGATCCTGTCGCGCCTCTACCGAAATACGTTTCAAGAGCTCACCATCCTTACCAATGACGATCGATTTCTGACTATCCCGCTCAACCCAGATAGTGGCGAGAATACGCGTGACATTGTCCTCGTCCTTGAATTCGTCGATCAGCACGGTGGTCCGATAAGGCAGTTCGTCGCCGAGAAAGCGTAGGGTTTTTTCGCGGATAATTTCGCTGGCGAAGAAGCGCTCAGGCCGGTCGGTGATTTGATCGTGGGGATACAGGTGAGCGCGTTCAGGCATAGCTTTGCTTAAGACCTGCACCAGATCTGCAACACCCGAGCCCGTGCGTGCGCAGATGGGGATGATCTCTGCGAAGTTTTTCTCGGCACCGAGCTGCGCTATCAGTGGCAGCAAATCGGACTTCGATTTGAGCAAGTCGTGTTTATTCAGGGCCAGCACGACAGGCAGTTCGGCCTGCATCAGCATGTCGTAGACGACTTGATCGTCGGCGTGCCAGTAGCGGGCATCGCTCACCAGCACCGCATGATCGACGTCACCGAGCGCGTGGCGCACCTGACGGTTCATCATGCGGTTCAGTTCATTCTTGGGGTGGCGCTGCCAGCCCGGTGTATCGACGAATACCAATTGGGTCGCGTCGAGGGTCTTCACGCCGAGGATTTGATAACGGGTGGTCTGTGGTTTGCGCGAGGTGATGCTGAGCTTTTGACCAAGGATGGCATTGATCAGCGTCGACTTGCCGACGTTGGCGCGGCCGACGATGGCCACCAGTCCGCAGTGTTGGTCGCCGAAACTCATGGCCGACTCAACAGGTCAAGCGTCGCGCGAGCGGCAGCCTGTTCGGCCTTGCGCCGAGTCGGACCATTTGCCACTACTGGCTCGGGCAGACTGTCGACCAGGCAGCTGACTGTAAATATCTGTTGGTGGGCAGGCCCTGAAATATCCATGGTTTTGTACTCCGGCAGGCAACGACGCCGGCTCTGTAGAAATTCCTGCAGCGCGGTTTTGGCATCCTTGCTGGTACTGTCCGGGTCGATGTCGGCGAGGCGCGATTCAAGCAGACGTAGCACAGTGCGGCGACAAGCCTCCATACCGCCATCCAGATAAATGGCGCCCAGCAATGCCTCTACCGCGTTGGCCAAGATCGAGTCGCGACGCCAGCCGCCGCTCTTCAATTCCCCCTCGCCCAGATAAATCAAATCGCCGAGGTCGAGGCCACGCGCTACGTCGGCGAGACTTTCGCGGTTGACCAGGGTAGCGCGGGTTCGCGTTAATTGACCTTCGTCGGCGTCGGGATAGCTGGTAAAGAGATAGTCGGCAACGACCATGCCGAGCAAGGCGTCGCCCAGAAATTCCAGACGTTCGTTGTGCCGCGCGCCGACGCTGCGATGGGTCAGCGCGCGCGTCAGGAGACTTTCATCCTCGAATACATAGCCCAGCGTGCGGAAGACTTTATTAGCCGATTGCTGCAAGACGATCGCTATTCGTCGGTCTTGACAGGACCGAACTCCTTCAGGTTACGGTAGTTCATGATGAGGTCGAGATTGCCGAAAAACGGCGTGCGAATCTCGTACTCCATGATCACTACCTTGATGTTAGTGCCCTTCTTCTTGCCGACCGTTACAACCTTGGTCAAGCTCGGCGTGTCGAAACGATCGACGTCGCTCACGTCAAACTGGCGCATTAGCGTGCGCACTATTTCCGCTTTTCCCATGCCCGGCGCGGTAGGACTAGCCTCGAGATAGGCCATGGCCTGATCGACCTTCATCTTTTCGTTGTAGAGCGGCCACAATTTCATGACGAACAGGGCTGCCCCGCCAAGCACGATGCAGCCCATGATGAGTCCACTCAAAGTAATGCCGCGCTGGCGTCGTTTCGAATGCATTGCCTTATCCCCCAAGCTGTCAGTGAATGATGGAGCCGATGCGTTTCAGATCTGGTCCGCTGTCCCAGTTCATCCAGATGAAAAAAGCGCGCCCAACCAGATTACGGTCTGGCACATAACCCCAGTAGCGTGAGTCACGGCTGTTATCGCGATTGTCACCCAGCACGAGGTAGTGTCCGGTCGGCACCTTGAACTCACCGTTAGGCGAGCCGGCGCCCGGTGTCAGAATGATGTTGTGGTCCATCTCGCCCAAGTGTTCCGTGAACATCATAGCGCCAGTGTTGGAGGCCGCCGATCGTACCCCAATGTATGTTCCTTCCGAAACCGACTCGACACGCTGTTCGTTGATATACAAGACTTTGTCCGCATAGCGCACGGTGTCGCCGGGTAGGCCGACAATGCGTTTGATGAAGGGCGTCGAAGGATCGAGTGGGTAGCGGAAGACCACCACGTCGCCACGTTTGGGCTGGCCAAGTTCGATGATCTTGCGGTTCAAAACCGGCAGACGGATGCCGTAGTCGAACTTGTTCACAAGAATGAAATCGCCAATCAGAAGGGTCGGAATCATCGAGCCCGATGGAATGCGGAACGGTTCGACGACAAAGGATCGCAGCAGCAGTACCACCAGAAAGATGGGAAAGAACGAGCGCGCATAGTCAACCAACCACGGGAGTTGCGGTGGTTCGATCAGCGCCGCCTGCGCAGCGAGCGGCAACAATGAGTTGGCGCCGACCTTGGCCTGTGCGGCGGCCAACGCGGCCTGGGCACGCCGCGGCGCGAACACTAGCGCATCGCAGGCCCAAATGATGCCACTGACGAACACCAGCAGAGTCAGGATGGCGGAGAAATCCCAGATCATGGTGTCTTACCAACCTTGAGTACCGCCATGAACGCCTCCTGCGGGATTTCGACTGAACCGAATTGTTTCATGCGCTTCTTGCCCTCTTTCTGTTTTTCCAGCAATTTGCGTTTACGCGTGGCGTCACCGCCATAACACTTGGCCGTGACGTTCTTGCGCAGCGCCTTGACCGTTTCGCGAGCGATGATCTTCGAACCTACCGAGGCCTGAATGGCGATATCGAACATCTGACGCGGTATCAACTCGCGCATCTTGCCGGTCAGATCGCGGCCGCGACGCTGGGCGAGATCGCGGTGCACGATGATCGAAAGTGCATCGACCTTCTCGTTATTGATCAAGACATCGATCTTGACCATGTCGGCGGTTTGGTAATGCGCGAAGTTGTAGTCCATCGAAGCGTAGCCGCGACTCACCGACTTCAGGCGATCGAAGAAGTCGGTGACCATTTCGGCCATCGGCAGCAGATAGCTGACTGCGACCTGCCCCCCAACAAAATTCAATTTGGTCTGCACACCGCGCTTTTCGATGCATAGGCTGATGATGCTGCCGAGATACTCCTGCGGCACCAGAATGTCGATGGTGAGCAAGGGCTCGCGCATCTCTTGAACCGCACTCGGTTCGGGCAAACTTGCCGGATTGTCGATGTAGCGAATTTCGCCGCTGCGCATCACCAATTCATACACCACCGTCGGTGCGGTAGTGATGAGATTGATGTTGTACTCGCGTTCGATACGTTCCTGGATGATCTCCATATGGAGCATGCCTAAGAACCCGCAACGAAAGCCGAAGCCCAGCGCCTCCGAGGTTTCGGGTTCGTAATGCAGGGCGGCATCGTTCAGCCGCAGCTTGCCCAGCGCTTCGCGAAACGCTTCGTAGTCGCCTGAGTCGATGGGATAGAGCCCGGCGAAAACGTTCGGTTTGGATTTTTTGAAGCCCGGTAGTGCCGCGCTGGCAGGCCGGGCCGAGCCAGTGATGGTATCGCCGACGGGGGCGCCATCGATCTCCTTGATGCCGGCTACGAGGTAACCCACTTCGCCGGTGCGCAGCGCCGACTGCTTGAGGCGTTTGGGCGTGAAGATGCCAACTTCATCGACATCATGGTCGCGCCCGGTGGACATCATGCGCACACGCTGACGTTGGTGCAGTTCGCCGTCAAATACCCGCACCAGCGACACTACGCCCAGGTAGTTGTCGAACCATGAATCGATGATCAAAGCCTTTAACGGTGCGTCGATGGTGCCTTTGGGGGGCGGCACACGCTCGACGAGTTGCTCAAGCAGATCGGAGATGCCAACGCCAGTTTTGGCGCTCACGTGAATAGCATCGCTGGCGTCGATGCCGATGATGTTCTCAATTTCGGCACAGACCCGCTCGGGATCAGCGGACGGCAGATCGATTTTGTTCAAGACCGGGATCACTTCCAGGCCTTGCTCTACCGCCGTATGGCAATTGGCGACCGATTGCGCTTCGACACCCTGCGCGGCATCGACCACCAATAAGGCGCCTTCACAGGCCGCCAGCGAACGCGAAACTTCATAGCTGAAATCGACATGCCCTGGTGTGTCGATGAAATTCAGCAGGTAGGTTTTGCCGTCACGAGATTTGAAATCGAGGCTGACACTCTGCGCTTTGATGGTGATGCCACGCTCGCGCTCGATATCCATGGAGTCGAGCACCTGGGCCTCCATTTCGCGCGCTTCCAGGCCGCCGCATAGTTGAATGAAACGATCGGCCAGGGTCGATTTGCCGTGATCGATATGGGCAATGATGGAAAAATTGCGAACGTTTCGATTCGGGGGCTGCATGTGGCTCCGGTTGGCGGCGGGCGGTTAGCCCAAAAAGCACGCGATTCTAGCGCAGACTAGTGCCCGACACGATGCCGGCAGCGGTCTAAACGAAGCTCAAGCGGCGTCGAGCGTGCTCGCCACACGCTCGGCACGAAAGCGGAATGCGCAGATTTCCTGCTCACCTGCGAGCAACACCGGCACCCGCAAGCCATAGCGCGCGGCGAGTTCCGCGCTGGAATCGACGTTGACCACCGCCAGCCGAAAACGCCCGCACCCCTCCTCCCAGTCCGCCAGCGCGGACTCGAAGGACGTGCACAGGCAACAATCCAAGCGCGTCAAAAGGGTCAGCAACGGCAGCGCGTGGAACACTGCGGTGCCGCTGCCTGGTTCAACCATTTTTGGCTGGCACCTTCATCGCCAGGAACAAGGGGCTGCCCTGTCGCTGGATCAGAATCGGCACGGTCTTGCCTGCCTCTAATCCATCGACCAACTCGCGAAACTGTTTGAGGCCGCTGATCTTACGGTTATTGATTTGCAGGATCACGTCGCCGCTGCGCAGCCCGGCGCTATAGGCCGGTCCTTCGGCAATATCTTCGATGAGTACGCCGCCTGCGTTAATCTGCGCCTGCTCGCGTTGTTGGCGAGTCGGCTCGACCACCGCGATTTTAAGTTTGGCATCGAGCTTGGACTTCTCAGGTTCCGGTCTGCCGGCGAGCTCTGGCTGTTCCTCCGGCAGCGCACCAATTTCGATGGTCGACTTCTGACGTTTACCATCGCGAATGATTTCGACCGGGATTTTGTCGCCAACATGGGTATTGCCCACCATCGGCGGGAGATCGGACGAGCGATCGATGGTCGCGCCGGCGAAGCTCAGGATGATGTCACCCGTGCGCAGCCCGGCTTTCTCCGCCGGGCTGCCGTCGAGCACCTTGGACACCAGTGCGCCGGTCGGTTTGTGCATCGCAAATGACTCGGCGAGCTCCTGGGTGACGTCCTGAATCAACACGCCCAGCCAGCCGCGCGTGACGCTGCCGTGATCGCGCAATTGCTGGTAGACGTTCAACACCACCTGCACCGGGATCGCGAAGGACACGCCCATGAAACCGCCGGTACGGCTGTAGATCTGCGAGTTGACGCCCACCACTTCACCCTTGAGGTTGAACAAAGGACCGCCGGAATTACCGGGATTGATGGCGACGTCGGTCTGAATGAAGGGCACGTAGTTTTCGTTCGGCAGGCTGCGACCCTTGGCGCTGACGATGCCAGCGGTGACCGAGTAGTCGAAGCCGAAGGGCGAGCCGATGGCCAGCACCCATTCGCCGACCTCAAGCTTGTCAGAGTCGCCGGTCACGACCGTCGGCAGTTCCTTATCAGTATCGATCTTGAGCACCGCAACATCGCTGCGCGGATCGGAACCCACCAGCTTGGCCGGATGCTCGCTGCGATCCGACATGCGCACGATGATCCCGTCCGCTTCGCGCACCACGTGAGAATTGGTGATGATGTAACCGTCCTTGGTCAGGATGAATCCAGACCCCAGCGATGAACGGGGATCGGCCCCGCCCGGACCGCCGCCACCCGGACCGCCTGGACCTTCCTCGCCGAAAAAGCGACGAAAGAACTCACCGAGCGGACCGTCTTCGGGAATGTCGGGCATGTTCAGACCCGGTGGCAGACGGGCGCCGAGTTTGGCCGCTTTGAGGGTGGTGCTGATATTGACCACCGCCGGGCTGTTTTTCTTGGCCAGCACGGTGAAGTCTGGGAGTCGAACATCCTGGGCTCGCACTGCGGACAGGTCGAACAGGCTCATGACCGTCATGACGGCCAGTAACAATGATCTCATCATCACCCCACTATTTGTTGGTTGCGGTTACCGACGCCGCGATTTGTTGCACAGTACTGAGCGGCACTTCGCCGACCACGGTGATCTGGTGCATGTCTTGCAGACGGCTGAAGGCGTTGACGGCGCCACGCGATGATTGGCCGCGCAGCGCACGTTTTTCATCGCTGATCGCTTCGATGAAAACCGACACCATCGCCAGTCCGTCCGAATACACCAGATGGCTGATGGGCGCACTATTGTCTTGCATCTGCTGCACGCTGCTTTCTTTGAATTCAAAGCCGCGCGGTAGCCAACCGGCCTGCCAGCCGGGTGGGGCGTGCGGCGTGGTTTCGCCGGTTTGCCCGTCGCCATCATTGTCAGCAGGCCAGTTGAACGTCGACCCTTGGATGCCCGGCAGCAGGAGTTCCCTCGCTATTTCCTGGCGGACTTCCAGCTGCGTGAACTGCACCTGTTCCAGGGCATGGCCGTTGACGTCCAGGATGGCGGACTTCAACAGCAGATGGGTCTGTTCGTCCAGCCACAGTCGATAGGCATAACGATCGGGTGAGTGCGGGTTTACGGTGACGATGAGTGCGCGACGCCCGGCGACGCGGTCCTTGCCATCAAAGCCAAAGGCATAGCTGGTCCGCAGTTTTTCGACCGGCGCAGAAAATCCGATACCGATAATGTCCCGCGGCGGATTTTTGTCCGGCGCGGCGCCATGGTCGTCTTGTGACAGATAGGTCACCAGCGAGCCGTTACGGATCACCTCGCGGGCCGGACCCGAGAGCGAGATCAGGCGCTCGGTTTCGGTGTCGTCGGCATAACGGTGAATGAGCCGCATGCTCTCCAGTTGCTCGGCGCGTTGATAGACGAAGACGCCGTCGTAATTGAGGGTGCGGGTGGCGTCGTGCATGGCGGCCAAGGCCAACTCGGCGGTCTCTTCGGCGTCAGCGGCAGCGCAGTATAGTGCCGCCGCCAGCACCCATCCCACGCGCACTGCGCAGCGGCGGCTAGTGTGTTTCGTAACCGACAATGCGGACATACGGATGGACACCAGGCGAGCGCTGCCGCGCCCGCTGCTCGTTAAAATTAGTCAGGTAGGGATTCATGCGCTGCTGCGCTTCGTCGGCCTTGACGATCGCGGTTTGATTGACGATATCGGTCGAGTAGGGGTCGTCGCGGAGCCGGTCCATGGCGGGCGCCTGAGGCGTCACAGCAAAACCGCCAGGCGTGGAATTTAGCGGCGCCGGCGCCAATGCTATGAGGGCGACCGCCGCCAGTGCAGCCGCTGCGGCGAGACCGACACCCAGGCGCGACACGGCGCGCCGCGCGCGCTTGGGAAATGCGACTACGTTATTGGCCACAAGTGGCGCCGCCGGCGCCGTGCCACGCAGGGCGTCGCCGATCAAGTGATAACGCCCCCAGGTCGCGCGTGACTCAGATGCGGCCAGCAGTTGCTCAATTGCTGCACGGCTGGCATCGGCTGGCAGTTCGTCATCCATCAGTGCTGATAGCTGTTCGTCATTCATGGTCCCGCACCTCGTCAATGTTCCAGCAGCGGTTTCAATCGCAAGTCGATGGCTTCACGCGCTCTGAAAATGCGCGAGCGCACCGTTCCTATCGGACAGTCCATGGCCGTCGCAATCTCTTCGTAGCTCAAACCGTCGATTTCACGCAGCATGATGGCGGTGCGCAGGTCGTCCGGCAATTTTTCGATCGCATCGATCACAGTCAGGCGGATCTCTTCGGTGAGCAGCAGGCGCTCCGGCGTCTCGATAGTGGCCTGCAGGTCCTCGATTTCAAATTGCTCGCCATCCTCGTTGCTGCCCAGGTCGACATCGCTTGGACGACGCGCGGCAGCCACCAAATGGTTCTTTGCGGTATTGATCGCGATGCGGTAGAGCCAGGTATAAAAGGCGCTTTCACCGCGGAAATTAGGTAGCGCCCGGTAAGCCTTGATGAAGGCGTCCTGCGTAACGTCCAAGGCATCGGCGGGTTCGCGTACATAGCGTCCTACGAGCTTGACGATACGGTGCTGGTATTTGAGTACCAGCAGATCGAATGCAGTTTTGTCACCATGCTGTACCCGCGCCACCAATTCGCTATCGGTAATACTGTCGCCCATCGTCACTCTAAGCCTGTATTATGGCGAAGGCGCCGGGCGCAAACTCAAATCGGTTGACCATCAGGGGCTGGGTAAGTTCGTGATGGGACAGGATCGGGCCAGGCACAAATTTTAGCAAGCTCAAGCGCAGACCAGGTCACCTCACAGACCGTCCATGCATCGGCATGGTCTGCGTGACTCACGGTGCTGCGCGAGGTTCCTCAGCAGCGCTTTTGGAAGCACCGAATGACCCGATCGGAATCCTGCGATGTGATGGTCATCGGTAGCGGCGCTGCCGGGCTCTCCTTGGCGCTGACCCTCGCCGCTCGCCACCGCGTGGTGGTCTTAAGTAAGAACGAAGCCGGCGAAAGCGCCACGCTCTACGCCCAGGGCGGCGTGTCCGCAGTCATGGACCATGCCGATTCAATTGAATCCCACATCGAAGACACGCTCATCGCCGGCGCCGGTCTGTGCCGGCGTGAGGCGGTGGAGTTCATCGTTCGTCACGGCCGCGAGCGCATCGAATGGTTGCTTGCCCAGGGTGTGCCGTTTACCACCCGCACCTCGAAAGCCGGTGCGGTTGAGATGCACCTGACCCGCGAGGGTGGTCACAGCCATCGGCGCGTGGTGCATGCCGCCGACGCCACCGGCCGCGCTATCGAGACCACCCTGCTTGCGCGTGTCCGCGAGAACGCCAATATCACTCTGCTCGAACGCCACATGGCCATCGATTTGATCAGCTCCGGCAAGCTCGGCTACGTGCCTGACCGCTGTGTTGGCGCCTATGTGCTGGACGTCGAGAATCAGCACGTCAAAACTATCGCCGCGCGCTGCTGCGTGCTGGCCACCGGTGGCGCTGGCAAGGTCTATCTCTATACCAGCAATCCCGATGTCGCTACCGGCGACGGTATCGGCATGGCGTGGCGCGCAGGCTGCGCGGTCGCCAATATGGAATTCGTGCAGTTCCATCCAACCTGCCTCTATCACCCGCAAGCCAAGACCTTTCTGTTGACCGAGGCCCTGCGCGGCGAGGGTGGCGTGCTGGTGTTGGAAAACGGTGAACGCTTCATGCCGAAGTTCGATCCGCGTGCTGAACTCGCGCCGCGCGATATCGTGGCGCGCGCTATCGACCATGAAATGAAGCGCCTTGGTCTCGATTGTGTCTATCTGGATGTCACCCACAAGCCGCGTGAATTCATTCTTGAACATTTCCCGACTGTCTACGAAGAATGTCGCAAATACGGCATCGACATGACCGTCGACCGGATTCCGGTCGTGCCGGCCGCCCATTACCTGTGTGGCGGGGTAGTCACCGACACCCAAGGCCGAACTTCCCTGCCCGGCCTCTACGCGATCGGCGAAGTGGGCTGCACCGGGCTGCATGGCGCTAACCGCATGGCCAGCAACTCGCTTCTGGAATGTCTGGTGATGGGCGATGCAGCGGCGGCCTCGGTGCTGACGGCGTTGACCATCAGCGAGCCCAGCATCGAGATCCCGACCTGGGACGAAAGCCAGGTCACCGATGCCGACGAAGAGGTGGTGGTCTCACACAACTGGGACGAACTGCGGCGTCTGATGTGGGACTACGTCGGCATCGTGCGCACCACCAAACGCCTGCAGCGCGCGCGGCGGCGGGTAGAGCTATTGCATGCCGAGATCAGCGAGTTCTATGGCAATTTCCGCGTCACGGGCGATTTGATCGAACTGCGTAACCTGGTGCAGGTCGCCGAGCTCATCATCCGCGCGGCCCTCAAGCGACGCGAGAGCCGTGGCTTGCATTACACGCTGGACTATCCTCTCACCGATGACGCCAATTACCGTCGCGACACCGTGCTGCGCGCCGGTGATTTCAGCTAAGCGCGGAGCGTCGCAGCCGCTATGAGCGCGACGGGAGAACTGTTCGGCAAGACTATCCTCATCACGGGCGCGAGCCGTGGAATCGGCCAGGCAGTGGCGCTCGCCGCCGCCGCTGCTGGCGCCACTACACTGCTCTGCGCGCGCGACGTGCCGGCCCTTGAGCGACTGGCCGACAGCATAGAGGCCAGCGGTGCGCCAGCACCGCTACTGGTGCCGATCAATCTCGAGACGGCTAGCCTGACGGACTACGGTGATCTCGCCGCGCTGATCGCGGCACGCTGCGGTGGTCTGGACGGTATGGTTTTCAACGCCGCAGCGGTGGGCGAACTCGCACCGCTGGCGTCTTATGACGCGGTGACCTGGGCGCGGGTGTTCCAGGTCAACGTCCACAGTGTGTTTCTGATGTTGCAGGCCATGCTGCCGCTGGTACTAACCGCACCAACGGCGTCGCTGTTATTCACCCTGGCCGCCGAGGGCATGCACGGCAAAGCCCATTGGGGGGCTTACGCGGCGTCGAAGTTCGCCCTGCGCGGACTGTTTGAGACGCTGGCCGCCGAGCACGCCAACAGCCCAACTCTGCGTATCAACGCCGTGCTGCCGCCGCCGGTGCGCACCCGGCTTCGATACGCCGCCTACCCGGGCGAGAACCCTCGGCATCTCGCCGAGCCCGAGCAAGTCACCGCCAGCTTCGTCGAATTGCTCGGCCGCCGTGGTGCGGCCAGACGCGGCTGCATTGTGCCCCTCGTGGTCGACGGTCGCAGACCTTAAGCGGCAATTGTTGCCACGCGGCTGGTGTTTTCCGCGACAAGCCAGGTTAAAGGGCGGTAATGGGCGTCAAAAAAATGACCCGAGGCCAGGTTGGGCAAGTTCGGTGTTGCGAAGCCGCGCAACGTGCAGCATGCAATTGGTCGATTTTCCCGCCGTAGCGCGCTATTTCTCGCTTGCTCTAAAAGAACAGCACTAGTTGGCACAGATATCGCAGCGATGTTTCCGCCTAACTCGGGATCTGGCGGGTAACGAAAGCGATGAGCACACCGATCAAACATATCCTTGGCGCCGAAGCCTGGCGCAGCGGCGCCTTTGTCAACGAGATTCTGCCTTTTACCGCTGACCAGCAAAGCCACGAGGGCATCGTCTCCGATGCCACCAAGCTGCGCATCTCCAATGCCTTGCAGTCCAGTCTCCACGCCCGCGACGTAATCCGCGGCTTCGCCCGTGAAGTGCGGCGCATGGTGCGCGGCGTGGCGGTACGGTATCGGCACAGTGTGCAAAAAGTGTCCATAGATGACGGTGCGCGGGAACTGAATACCTATACCTACGAGTTGAATCTGGTGGGTAGATCGCTGGGCGAAATTACTTTTTCACGGGCCAATGCACTGATCGATTCCGAGCTGCAGGTGCTGGAGGTGCTGCTCTGCACCCTCATCTATCCGCTACGTAATTCTCTGCAGTACGAGCGTGCGCTGAAGATTGCGCTCAAGGATCCGCTCACTGGTGTCAACAACCGCGCCATGTTGAGCGCCCAGCTCAAACATCACATCTCGCTGGCCCAGCGCCAGCTGTCACCGTTGTCGTTGGTGATCATCGATATCGACCATTTCAAATCGGTCAACGATCGTTTCGGTCACATCGTCGGCGACGTGGTGTTGACGCAGATTGCCCAACAGATCGTGAAATGCACGCGCACCAGTGACGGCGTTTATCGCTATGGCGGTGAGGAATTCGTGGTTATTCTGCCCAACACCGCGACCGCCGGCGCCGAGCTTCTGGCCGAACGTATTCGCGGCGAAATCGCCGCCATGGAGGTCGAGTCCTTGCCGCCCAAGGAGCGTGTTACCGCCAGTCTTGGTGTAGCTCATTTTGTCGCCGGAGAGTCCCATGGGGAATTGATGCAGCGCGCCGACGACCTCTTGCTGATCGCCAAACGTCGCGGGCGCAATCGCGTGGTGGTGGCTGATCCTAGCTGGCAGCCGGTACCGGAAGCACCAGCCAGTCCGTAATCCGCGCCGGTTCGGCGAGCAGCGTTTCCAGCCCAGCTTCGTCCAGCACCGCGATCCCCAGCGCCAGCGCCTTCTCAAGCTTGCTCCCCGCGTCCGCACCGGCTATCACCAGGCTGGTCTTCTTCGAGACCGACCCCGCGACGTGCGCCCCCAGCGACTGTAAACGCAGCTTGGCCTCATCGCGCGAGAGCGTCGTCAAGGTCCCCGTCAAGACAAAAGTCAGGCCCGTGAAGGGCAGTGGTTCGGCCCGCGCGATTTCCACTTCGGGCCAATGCAGGCCGCCTTCTTCGGCCGCGCTTAAAGTTTTTATCAAAGCCTGATTAGCGGCATCGGCAAACCAGTCGACGATGCTGGCCGCCACGATAGGCCCGATGTCGTCGACCGCCTCAAGCTCATCTGGTGTGGCAGTGGCGATGCGCTCGAGTTTGCCGAATGCCGCAGCAAGATTTGCAGCGGTCGCTTCTCCCACATCTTTAATCCCCAGCGCGAAAATAAACCGCGCGAGTGTCGTTCGTTTGCTGCGCTCGATCGCTGCCATGACGTTGCGAGCAGATTTCTGCCCCATGCGATCGAGCGCGCCGAGCTGCTCTTCGGTCAATCGATAAACATCGGCAATAGTTTTTATCTGCGCCTTTTCCACCAGCTGCTCGACCAGTTTCTCGCCGAGACCTTCGATATCCATCGCGCGCCGCGAAGCGAAATGCACGATAGCCTGCACGCAGCGCGCCTGCTCCTGGTCGGGCACGCTGGCCGGCAATGTGTAGGGCACGCTGGCTAGGGGCCGCGCTTCCAGCACCACCCGCACCACTTCAGGAATGACATCGCCCGCACGGCGCACCACTACGGTGTCACCGACCCGCACGTCTTTGCGCCGGATCTCGTCGGCGTTGTGCAAGGTCGCATTGGTTACTGTCACGCCGCCGACCAGCACCGGTTCGAGCCGCGCTACCGGCGTTAGTGCACCGCTGCGCCCGACCTGCACATCGATACCGAGGATGCGGGTGGTGCGCTCGTCCGGCGGGAATTTGAAGGCCACAGCCCAACGCGGCGCACGGGCTACGAAGCCCAACCGTTGCTGCTGTTCGACGGCGTTGACCTTGTACACAACGCCGTCGATCTCATAGCCGAGCTGGGCACGTCGCGCACCGAGGTCGTGGTAATAGGCAAGACTCTCATCAACGCTATTGACGAGGCGGCTCTCAGGCGAAACCCGCAGACCCAATTCGCGCAAGAGTTGCAGAGTGCCGAGCTGGCTGGTCGGGCGCGGCTGGCCGTCGAACTGGCCAATGCCATAACAACACAGGGTGAGCGGGCGCGTGGCCGTGATGCGGGCATCGAGTTGACGCAGGCTGCCGGCGGCGGCGTTGCGCGGATTGGCAAAGATTTTTTGGCCCGCCGCTTGCTGGCGTTCGTTCATGGCGGTGAAGCCACGCTTATCCATATAGATTTCGCCGCGCACTTCAATGCAAGCCGGCGCGGCACGCAGGCGCAATGGAATGGCGCGGATAGTGCGGACATTGGCGGTGACGTCTTCACCGCTCGTGCCATCACCGCGCGTGGCGGCACGCACCAGCACACCGTGTTCGTAAATGAGACTGATGGCGAGCCCGTCGAGCTTGGGCTCGGCCACGAACTCGACCTGTGCGACACCCAACTGCTCGGCACAGCGGCGATGGAAATCACCAAACTCCTGGGCATCGAAGACGTTGGATAGCGACAACATAGGCAAGGGATGACGCACCGCACGGAACTGTGCGGCCGGGGTCGCGCCAACCCGCTGGCTTGGTGAGTCGAGCGAGATCAGTTCCGGATGGCGCGCTTCCAGCGCTTCCAGTTCGCGCATCAGCAGGTCGTAGTCCGCATCGGCGATGAGGGGCGCGTCGAGGACGTAGTACTGGTAGTTGTGGCTCTCCAGTTCGCGCCTTAACTCAAGCGCGCGGCGCTGCTCACGATCAGTGACGGGCATGGGTGAAGTGCGCGGCGCGCTTACGCAGGCGCGCGATGCTGGCCGGGTCAAGCACATGCTTGGGGTCGACGTACAGTTCACCACCGGTCAGCTCGGTCAGGCGCTGGGCGGTATTGAGCAGCAGTTCAAAGGCGACCGGTCCGTCGAGCGGTCCGGGCAACTGTAGAAACAAGGCCACACCAGCAGTGCGGAAGGCTTCGATCTTGCGCAGATCAAACGTGCCGGGTTCGAACATGTTGGCCGCGCTGAATACCGGCGTCTGACATTTTAATTCGCCGGCCCCGAAGTGATGAAAGATGGCCATTTCGCCAAACTGCATGGCCACGGCGTTCAAGGCCTTGACCAAGGTCGTGCCGCTAAATTGCTGGCCTTCATGGGCGCGCACATAGAGCGAGATCAGGCCCGATATCGGCTCGGCAGCGGGTTCTTTATGGGTGCGCCGGCGGACTGCCGACTGAGCGGGCGGCGATGGCGCGAGTGACCCGCCGAACAGCTCGAGCTGATCGGTGCGCTTGCGTGCATTACTGGCTTCCGGCGGCGGCACGTTGTCGTTACGCACCGCCGGTAGTGCCGCCAGCGCCTCGTCCTGGGGCGGCAATACCACCTCGTTCGGCAAGCGGATGGTCGGCAGCGCGGACTCCACGGGCACGGTCGCTGGTGGTGGTGTTGCGCTGGACCGCGCTGCGGCGGCAGCCCGCGCGGCGCCGAGCAGCCCCTTGCGTGGGGCCGGTTTGAGCGGTGGCACTTCGTCGGGCGAGAGGGTACGGATAGCAATGATCTCGTCGTAGCCCTCGCCGCGCGGCGAGATACGAGGTTCGTGCTGGTCATTGTCATCGGCGTCGTAGCGCTGGAGGGCTTCCGGGGTATCCAACCGCGCGAAGCGTCGATCGAAGTGCAAGCGTGAATCGCGGCGGCGCTTATAGGCCGTCAAGCCATACACGGCTAGGACGATCAGAGCGCCGATGATGAGCAGGAGGGTACGCAGGGACATCGCAGCGCCAGGTCTCGGCTTCAGGCAGTGGCCGCGAGCTGGACCGCCTCCTCCATATTGACCGCCACCAGGCGTGAAACGCCGGCTTCCTGCATGGTCACACCGATCAACTGCTCGGCAATCTCCATGGTGATCTTGTTATGGGTAATGAACAGGAACTGCACCGAGCGTGACATCGAGCGCAGCATATCGGTCAGGCGTATGACGTTGTTGTCGTCAAGCGGCGCATCGACCTCGTCGAGCAAACAGAACGGCGCCGGGTTGAGCTCGAAGATCGAAAAGATGAACGCCACTGCGGTCAAGGCCTTTTCGCCGCCCGACAACAGGTGGATGGTGCTGTTGCGCTTGCCAGGCGGGCGCGCCATGACCGTCACGCCGGTCTCAAGCAGGTCTTCGCCGGTCAATTCCAAGTAGGCGTGGCCGCCGCCAAACAACACCGGGAACAAGGTCTGCATGCCGTTGTTGACCTTGTCGAAGGTCTCGCGGAAACGCGAACGTGTTTCGCGGTCGATCTTGCGGATCGCCTCCTGCAAGGTATCCAGCGCTTCGGTCAGATCGGCGTGCTGGCTGTCGAGATAACTCTTGCGCTCCGAGAGCTGGGTAAATTCGTCGATGGCGGCGAGGTTGATCGGACCGAGACGTGCAATGCGGCCTGACAGTTTTTCGAGTTCGTCCTGTATCGATTCTTCGCTTTCACCTTCACTCAAAGCGGCGATGGTCGTCTCCAGATCTTCGCCGGTCGGTGCGAAGCGACTGACCAGTTCCTGTAATCGCACTTCGAGCGCGCGCTGATCCAGACGCACTTGTTCGAGCTGCCGACGCTGGGTGCTGATGGCCTGGTCGAGCTCGACGCGTTGCGACCCGGCCTTGTGCATGGCGGCGTCCAGTTCGCCCAGGGTGCGACGCGCTGCGGCCAGTCGGTTCTCCGCCGCGAGCCGCTCGCGCAAGGCGATATCGAGCTGCCCGCGCATGTCGACGCGCGGTTCCTCGTGGGCCGCAAGCGCGGACTGGATATCACTGCGGCGTCGCTCTGCGCCCTCGCGCGCACCGTCATTGCGGGCCAGCGCCTCGTCCAGCGTCGCACAACGTGAACGCAGTTGTTCGATGTTCAATTCGAGCTGATGGGCGGCGTCACGCAGATCGCGCCATTGCTGGCGAGTGATGTCGAGACGTGTCTGGATCGCAGCGCGCGCAGCGCTTATGCGGGTGCGGCGTTCGGCATGTTCGCCTAGTGCGCGCTCGGCTTCGACGCGCTCAGCCCGCAGCTGAGCGAGGTTGTCGCGATGGCTGGCGGCCAGTTGGGCGAGCCGTTCGAGCTCGGCCGCGACGTCGGTCGCGCGCGCCTGACGGCGTTGGAATTCGGCTTCGAGGCGCGCCAGTTCGGAACGTTGGCGTGACAACGCCTGCACGCCGGCATCGAGCTGCTCGGTATGTTTGTGCTCGTCGTGCTCCCACTCCTTGATGCGCCCGCGCAGCGCGTCACTCTCAGCGCGCAGCACAGTAATCTCGGCTTCATGTTTGGCGATGTGTGCGCCTAGTTCACCGATGGCGCGCTCGCGGATCAGAATACTGTCGGTGTCGGCCTGGCTGCCGGCCACCTGCACCCAGTTGGCGCCAAACAGGGTGCCGTCGGGCAGCACCACCAGCTGCTGGGGTTGCAGGCGCCCACGCAGGGCCAAGGCTGCGTCAGCATCGGCCGCGACATAGACCCCGGTCAGCAAGGGACGCAAATCGATCTTGCTCGTGATCTTGCTCAATAACGACTCGACTTCGAAGTGCGCGGTACCGTCGTCAGTCGCGGCCAGGTCGACGACGGTCAAGCCGGCGGCGGCCTTATCGAAGCCACCGGTGTCGCGAATGCGCGAAGTCAGTTGAGGACCGCACAGCGCCCCAAGCGGAATGCGTAAAGCCGCTTCGAGTGCCAGTTCCCAGCCGGCTTCGATGTCGATAAACGCCGCGAGCCGCGCCAGATTGTCGATGCCGCGTGCCTTGCAGAAAGCGTCAACCACCGCCTGGTCGTTGCCATAGGCCGCTTCCTGCAGGGCCTGTAGTGAAGCCAGTCGACCACGTAGCTGCTGCAACTGGGTCTGGCGTTCGTGCAGCGTGGCGCCGATGGTCTGTACGCCGGTGCGTGCCTGGCCCAACTCGCCACGAATAGCGTTACGCGCGCCGGTCATGTGGGTGCGCTGGGCGTCACCTTGTTCGATGTCTGCTTTGAATTTATCGATCTGGGCGACCAGATCCGCTGTTTCGTTGCGGCTCGCCTCACCGTTCAACACCGCCACGCGGGTGTCAGCATCGGCAATCGTGGTCAGCAGATGTTCGAGTCGGATCTGGGTCGCGTGCTCGCGTTGCGCCAGGGCATTGTGATCACGGTTGCAGGCATCCCAGGTGTGCTGCCACTGATCGAGCTCCGCCTCGACCGCGCGCACCGCTTCGAATGCGCGCTGTTCTACGGCGCGCTGCGCGTCGAAACGTGGCGCGATCTCGGCAAGACGGGTCTTGACCTCGTTGAGCGCCGTGCCATCGCTGGCGAGGGAATCGACAAGTTTAGCGAGGGACTGCTCGGCGTCCTGCAGATCCCGGGTCAGGGATTGCTCGCGTTCCTCGGCATGTTTTATCGCTTGCTCGAGGCGCGCGATTTCGCCGCTGCGGGCGTAGAAATCGCTTTGTAGCGTGTTGAACTGATCGGTCGCAGTGATCTGCGCGTCGCGACTCGCGACCTGACAGGCCTCTAGTTCACGTAGGCGCGCGATTTCGGCTTCGAGCTCGTTGCTGCGCAGTTCGGCGACCTGGTGGCAGCGTCCATGCTCTTCGTTCAGCACCCGCCAGCGCACTGCCAGGCCACGGGCGGTGGTCTTGCGCTCGTCGGCCTTCAGTTCCTGATAACGTTCGGCGGCGCGCGCTTGGCGCTGCAGATGGTTGATCTGTTTCTCAAGTTCATCGCGGATGTCGGTCAGACGGGCCATGTTCTCCTTGGTATGACCCATGCGGTTCTCAGTCTCGCGCCGGCGCTCTTTGTACTTGGAGATCCCGGCGGCCTCTTCGAGAAAGCCGCGCAATTCTTCGGGCTTGGCTTCGATGACCCGCGAGATCATGCCCTGCTCGATCACCGAGTAGCCGCGCGCACCAATGCCGGTGCCGAGGAAGGCGTTGGTGACGTCCTTGCGCCGGCAGCGCGCACCGTTCAGATGATAGGCTGATACCCCATCACGACCGAGGGTGCGCTTGATCGAGATTTCGCCAAAGCCTGCATACTGACCGCCGATGGTGCCGTCGGCATTGTCGAACACGATTTCGACCGTCGCCTGTCCGACCGGCTTGCGGGTATTGGAGCCATTGAAGATCACATCCACCATCGAGTCGCCACGCAGGTGTTTGGCGGAACTTTCGCCCAGTACCCACAACAGGGCGTCGATGATGTTCGACTTGCCACAACCGTTCGGACCAACGATGCCGGTGAGGTTGCCGGGCAGGGTCAAGGTCGTGGGATCGACGAAGGATTTGAAGCCCGCGACTTTGATTCGGGTGATGCGCATGGGTGCGAAGCATACTCCATCGCAATCGCGCCGCACAACGCTCGCTCGGACCTGGAATCCATGGTTCAATCGCTTGAAAAATATGGCTAAAATTCAAGCGCTCAAGCGTCGGTACGGGGCTGCGAGCCGGCGCTCATGCAGCCCCTCACAGGCCTTGTGTGACATTTGAAAACACCAGCGGTACGGATATGCAGACCCAGCCTCAAAAACGACTCGAGACCTTTCCTAATCCCAAGCCCGAACGGGATTTTCTGATCAGCATCCGCCTGCCGGAATTCACTTGTCTGTGTCCGGTCACCGGCCAGCCCGACTTCGCCGACATGACCCTCAACTACATCGCCGATCGCGCCTGCGTCGAATTAAAATCGCTCAAACTCTACATCTGGTCATTCCGTGACGAGGGCATGTTCCACGAGGCCGTCACCAATGCCATTCTCGATGACATCGTGGCCGCGTGCGCGCCACGTTATGTACGCCTGAGCGCGGCCTTCAACGTGCGCGGCGGCACCTATCCCACCATCACCGTTGAGCACCGTCAGGCCGGCTGGCAGCCCGGCCCGGCGAGCGTCTTGCCCAGGCTGTGAGCGCCGGCTTCGCCGCAGGTGTCGGTTACGCGCTGCGTGGCGGCCGCTTGCTGACCCAGCCGGGCCTGCGTCGTTTCGTGATTGGGCCGGTGGCGATTAACGTCGTGGTGTTCGCATTCGCGATTGCAAGCTTCGGCCAGTTGTTCCAGCACATGCTCGACCGCTTTTGCGTGGGCTGGCCGGACTGGGCGCTGTGGATGGCCTGGTTGGTATTCGGCACACTCGCGGCGGTGTCCTTGTTCTTTACCTTCAGTCTCGTCGCCAATGTGCTGGCCAGTCCTTTCAACGGCTTGTTGGCAGAAGCGGTGGAGCGCCATCTCACGCGACCGGGCGAGGTATTGGAATTCAGTTGGAAGAAACTGCTCGCCGAAGCCGGGCGTGCGCTAACCGCGGCCTTGCGCAAACTTTTCTACTTCGCCTGGCGAGCAGTGCCACTGCTGATCTTGAGCGTCATTCCTGGGCTCAATCTGCTCGCAGCGCCGCTTTGGATCTTGTTCGGTGGGTGGATGCTCGCCATCGAATATCTCGATTGTCCGCTCGGCAACCACGGTAAGTTGTTTCCAGCCGGCGTCGAGACACTGCGCGGCGAACGGGGCATGGCCATGGGTTTTGGCATGTCGCTGAGTCTATTGACCATGATTCCGCTGGTGAACGTCCTTGCCATGCCCATCGGCGTCGCCGGTGCGACAGCGATGTATTGCGCGCATTTCGCACCCGGTGAGTGAAGCAGTGAGCGCCCCATGACGGGCGTGGTCGGTCGCTTCGCGCCCTCACCTAGCGGTCCATTGCACTTCGGCTCAGTGGTCACCGCAGTCGCGAGTTTCCTCGACGCACGAGCCCAAGGTGGCCGTTGGCTGCTGCGCATCGACGACCTCGATCCGCCACGCATCGAAGTCGGCGCCACAGACCGCATTCTCGCCACGCTCGCAGCGCTGGCCCTGGAATGGGACGGCGCGGTGGTCTATCAGAGTGCCCGAAGTGATGCTTATGCCCAGGCCCTCGCGCAGTTATTAAAGCGCGAGCAGGCTTACCGCTGCCGGTGCGCGCGCAGAGACCTCGGCGCCGGCCCCTATCCCGGCACCTGCCGTCAGGCGGATTTGTCCGCCACCGGCGCCCGTCTGGCCTGGCGTGTGCGCGTCGATGACCACACGATTTGCATCAATGATTGCGTGCAAGGGCAGTACGTCCAGCGCCTGGCGCAGCACTGCGGCGATTTCGTTGTACGGCGCGCCGACGGGGTCTACGCCTACCATCTCGCGGCGGTCGTGGATGACGCGTGGTCAGGGGTCACCCACATCACCCGTGGCAGTGATTTATTGGAATCCACACCCCGGCAGGTGCATTTGCAGCGCCTGTTGGGCTTGCCGACCCCCCGCTACGCCCATCTGCCGCTCGTGCTGGACACCAAGGGCGACAAACTCAGCAAGCAGACCTACGCGTCGGCAGTGGACGGACCCAGTGCGCCGCGCGCGCTGTTTCAGGCCTTGGATTTTCTCGGCCTCGCACCACCGGTCGCACTGGTGGGCGCCGCGACTGCGGAACTGTTGGCGTGGGCGCTGCCGCGCTGGCGTTTGTGCGCGCTAACACCAGCGGCGCGCCCCTATCCCACGCCGGGCTGAGACACCCCCGGCCGTCTCAAAGGTGGGCGGCGAACATCGCTTGCAACTCGGGGTAATCCTTGGCGACAGCCAGATCGGGGTGATCGCGGGTCACGTTTTCCGAGGGCTGGAACAACATGCCGGCATTGGCGGTGCGTAGCATGCTGATGTCGTTATAGGAGTCGCCGGTCGCGACCACTTGGTAGTGCAGAGATTGGAATGCCAACACCGAATGGCGTTTAGGATCGGTCTGACGCAAGGTGTAGCCAACGATATGGTCGTCGGCATCGACCTGCAACTGGTGGCACAAGATCATCGGATACTGCAGCTTGGCCACCAGCGGCGCGGCCAATTCGTGGAAAGTGTCGGAAATGATCGCAACTTGGTAGTTGGCACGCAGCCAGCTCAGAAACTCGGCCGCGCCTGGCAGTGGGTCGAGCGCGCCGGCCGCCGCCTGGATGTCGGCGTAGCGCAGGCCGCGTTCGCGCATGATCTTCAGGCGCAGGCTCATCAATTCGTCGTAATCAGGAATATCGCGGGTCGTGACGCGCAATTCCGCGATGCCGGTGCGTTCGGCCAGGCTGACCCAGATTTCCGGCACCAGCACGCCCTCGAAATCGATACATGCAACTTTCATTAACAGCGATCCTTGTGAGCAGGGCGTCAGCCCCAACGAAAAAAGGAGCGGGAGTCTAGCAGACTGACGAGCCGCCCCTAGCCGCGTTTACGTGACCACATCACCTCGCCCGCGCCGGAATCTCGCGCAATCACCCGTGCACAGACGAATAACAAGTCGGACAGGCGGTTCAGGAATGTCGACGTCTGGGCATTGACGGTTTCGGCGGCGGCCAGTTCCAACACGGCCCGCTCGACCCGCCGACAGACCGCGCGCCCCATATGGCAGACAGCCGCCGCGCGGCTGCCGCCCGGCAGCACGAATTCTTTGAGGGGTGGCAATTCTTCGTTATACAGATCGATCGCGCGCTCGAGTTTGGCCACCGCCTCGTCCTTAATAAAGGTGCTGTCGGGAATCGAGAGTTCACCGCCCACATCGAAAAGATCGTGCTGGATATCGAGCAACAGCGCGTGCATGTCGGGGCGCAGTTGCTCGGACAACAACAGGCCAAGGTTGCAGTTGAGCTCATCGATTTCGCCAATGGCGTGCATGCGCGGGCTGATTTTGGCGATCCGCGAGCCGTCACCAAGGCCAGTAGTGCCGGCGTCGCCGGTGCGGGTGTAGATTTTCGAAAGGCGGTTTCCCATGACATGGCTCCGTGATGATGGCAGGGGGCATTCTGGGTGCCGCCTCGCGACCGTGTCAAAAGCAACCCGTCCGCGCTGTGCCATGGAGGGATACCGGTTAGAATTCGCGCACTTCGCGCCGACCGGGCGCGCGCCTTTTTACTGCGGCGAATCAGCATGCCATGACCTCCAGCGCTCCCGTCCTGCCCAGTCCCTTACGCTATTCGGTGGTGGTGCCGTTCTTCAATGAAGAGGCCAACGTCGCGCCACTGCTCGGCGAGATCCGCGCGATCATGGCACCGCTGGGTGCTTATGAGGTGGTGGTGGCGGTCGACGACGCCAGCAGTGACGGCACCCGTGCGCGACTGCTTCAAAGCGCGGCCGATCCGCAGCTGCGCGTCGTCGTTCACAGCGCCAATCGCGGTCAGAGTGCGGCGCTGTGCACTGGCATAGACGCGGCGCGTGGCACATGGATCATCACTCTGGACGGCGACGGTCAGAACGATCCGGTCGACATTCCACGCCTGCTGCGCGAGATCGCGGGCGCGCATCCACCGTTGCTGATCTGCGGCCATCGCCAGCAGCGCCGTGACAGTGGGCTACGGCTGTTGTCCTCACGCATTGCCAATGGTGTGCGTTCATCCCTGCTGGGCGACGACACACCCGACACCGGCTGCGGTCTCAAGATCATGCAACGCGAAGCCTTCCTGAAGCTGCCGCGTTTCGATCATATGCACCGTTTCCTGCCGGCCCTTATGCGTCGCGATGGCGCTGCCATCCGCTCGGTGGCGGTGTCCCATCGCGCGCGTGTGCACGGCGTCTCCAAATATGGCGTGTGCAACCGTTTGTGGGTCGGCATTGTCGACCTGTTCGGCGTGATGTGGCTCAAGCGTCGGGCCTTGCGTCTCGCGCGGGTCGAGGAGTTGCGTCATGACCACTGAGCAGGTCTGGATCGGTGTTGGCATGTGCGGCAACCTGCTGTTTTTCTCGCGCTGGGTGGTGCAGTGGTTGGCCAGTGAACGGGCGCGGCGCAGCGTGATCCCGGTGACGTTCTGGTATCTGAGCATCGCCGGCAGCGTGGTGCTGCTGGGCTATGCGCTCTACCGCCGCGACCCGGTCTTCATCGTCAGTCAGCTACCGAACGGCATTATCTATTTCCGTAATCTGCATCTGCTCAGGCGCGCGCAGGAGGCGGGCGGCGCGTCGTGATCCTGCCGCGCTATTTCATCCGCGAGACGGTCAAGACTACGGCCGCCATCGTCGGCGGCCTGATGGTGCTGTATCTGACCATGCGCCTCGCCACCGCACTCGGCGATGCCGCCGAAGGCAAGATCGCACCTCAGCACATCGTGCGCATGGTCGGGCTGAAAATGCTGGTGTCCTTGCGGGACTTGCTGCCAATGTCGTTGTTCCTGGGCACCTTCGCCACCACCACCCGCATCCAGATCAGTTCCGAATGGGTAGTCATGCAGGCTGCCGGCATGAGTCATCAGGCGCTGCTCAAGCCGCTGCTGGGCGTGGGGCTGGCGGCGAGTGTGGTGGTGGCGCTCATCACACTCGTGGTCGGGCCGCAGGCCGAACATTATCTGCGCGAGTTGAAGGAGATCACCGAGAACGAGGCGACCATCGCCGGCGTCAAGGCCGGGCGCTTCCGTGACCTGGCGGGCGGGCGGCGGGTGTTCTATGCCGAGGCTATCGCTGCCGACGGCAAGCACTTGAAACGCGCATTCGTCCATTCCCGCGATAAAAAATCTGACATCGGCCGCGAGGGCACGCTGCGCGCCGACCGCGCCTCGATCGAGATCGACCGCCGCGCCCACGGCCGTTTTGCGGTGTTCGACCGCGGCGTGAGTTATGCCGGCGAGCCCGGTCAGGTCGATTTCGTCATCACCGATTTCTCGCGCTATGGCGTGCGTATCGAGGATCCCGAGCCGACTAATTTCGACGCTCACATCGCTTTTGTGCCCACCACCGGCCTGTTCAAACACCAGGAGTTCTATTATGCGCTTGAGCTGCAGTCGCGTTTCAGCCTGCCGATATGCACCTTGTTATGCCCGGCACTGGCCTTTCTGATCGGCATCGGCGGCCGGCGTGGCCATTGGTATCTGGGTCTGATCACGGCGGTGGCGGCCTATTTTGCCTATACGAATATGCTGGGCGTCGGGCGCGCGCTGTTGTTGAAGGGCGTCATTGCACCGCAGTTTGGCCTGTGGCCGGTGCACGGCATGTTGATCGTCACCCTGTTGCTGCTATTCACCTGGCAGCGACGTCTGATCCGACTGCGCCCGCTGCGTCACGGATTAACGCGGCCAGGGTGAAGGCCCACGCCGCTGCGGGTAAACTATCCACCGTGCGTTCCTACCGGTAGCAAGATGCAAACGTCCTCCGCTTTCCAAGACCTTCTGGCGCGCAAAATCGCCGTGCTCGACGGCGCCATGGGCACCATGATCCAGAAGCACCGTCTCGACGAAGAACATTTTCGCGGCACCCGCTTCACTGACCATGGCCGCGACCTGAAGGGCAATAACGACCTGTTGTGCCTGACCCAGCCCAAGTTGATCAAGGGCATTCACCTGTCGTTCCTGAATGTCGGTGCCGACATCATCGAGACCAACAGTTTCAACGCGACCAGCATCTCCCAGTCCGACTACGGTCTGGAGCACATCGTGCGCGATCTTAATATCGCTGCTGCGCGGGTCGCGCGTGAAGCCATCGCTGATTACCGCCTATCGAGCGGCGACACCGCGCCCAAGTTCGTCGCCGGTGTGTTGGGGCCGACCAATCGCACCGCTTCGGTCTCGCCCGACGTCAACGATCCGGGCTTTCGCAATATCGAGTTCGAGACCTTGCGCGCGGCCTATTACGCAGCGACCAGCGCGCTTATCGAGGGCGGTGTCGACCTGCTCCTGATCGAGACCATCTTCGACACCCTGAACGCCAAGGCGGCGATTTACGCCGCGCGCGAGTGCCTGGCCGACCATGGTGTCGACTTGCCGCTCATGCTGTCCGGCACCATCACCGACAAGAGCGGCCGTACGCTGACCGGCCAGACTACCGAAGCGTTCTGGAATTCGGTGCGCCACGCCGAGCCCATCGCCATCGGCCTCAATTGCGCCCTGGGTGCTAAAGATCTACGCCAATACATCGAAGAGCTGTCGCGCGTATCTGGCACCCACGTCAGCGTTCATCCCAATGCCGGTCTGCCCAATGAATTTGGCGAGTATGACGAAACCGCCAGCTATATGGCCGACATCATCGCTGACTTCGCCGCCAGCGGCCTGGTCAACATCGTCGGCGGCTGCTGCGGCACCACACCCGAACATATCCGCGCCATCGCGCAAGCGGTGGCCGATATGCCACCGCGACGCATTCCGGAACTCGCGCGTGTTTGCCGTCTGAGCGGGCTTGAGCCGCTGAACATCACGCCCGAGCGCGGCTTCATCAATGTTGGCGAACGCACCAATGTCACGGGCAGTCCGAAGTTCTCGCGTTTGATTAAGGACGGCGATCTGGAGGCTGCGGTCGAAGTCGCGCGCCAGCAGGTCGAGAGCGGCGCGCAGATCATCGATATCAACATGGACGAAGGCATGCTGGACTCGGTGGCCTTGATGAAGCGCTTTCTGGCGCTGTGCGCCTCCGATCCGGATATCAGTCGCGTACCGGTGATGCTCGATTCCTCCAAGTGGGAAGTGCTAGAAGCGGGCCTGCGCTGCCTGCAAGGCAAGGGCATTGTCAATTCCATCAGCCTCAAGGAAGGCGAGGATAAGTTTCTCGAACAAGCGCGCCTGGTGCGTCGTTACGGTGCCGCCGTGGTGGTGATGGCGTTTGACGAACAGGGCCAGGCCGATAGCAGTGCGCGCAAGCTCGAGATCTGTGCGCGGTCCTATCGCCTGCTGACTGAACAAGCCGGTTTCCCGCCGGAAGACATCATTTTCGACCCCAATGTGCTGACGGTCGCCACCGGCATTGCCGAACATAACAACTACGCGCGCGCCTTCTTCGACGCCAGCCGCCTGATCAAACAGCAGCTGCCGCACGCACTGGTCAGTGGTGGCTTGAGCAATGTGTCGTTCTCCTTCCGCGGCAACAACCCGGTGCGCGAAGGCATGCATTCAGCGTTTCTCTATCACGGCATTCGGGCCGGCCTCGACATGGCGATAGTCAACGCCGGACAGCTCGGCATCTATCAGGAAATCGAACCGCAGCTGCTGCGCCACATCGAAGACGTGCTGCTTTATCGCGACGACGGTGCAACCGACCGGCTCATCGATTTTGCCCGTGACGTATCGGGCGAGGCGCGCCAAGTGGAACGGGATCTGGCCTGGCGCGATGCGCCGGTGACTGAGCGCATCGCCCACGCCCTGGTGCGTGGCATCG
>JANMJF010000592.1:0-4927 GCA_031371245.1 Pseudomonadota bacterium
ATGTCCGACAACGCCGGCACTGAGACTCGCGTGTCTTCCTGAATGCCGCCCGGATAGAGTTCGGCCAGATTCGGCGCGAACAGTAGATCGAGACCCGCAGCCGCAAGCTTGGCGCGGTCCTCGTCCAGGGTACTCGGATACCGTTCGTAGTCCTCACCGCGCCCGAACTGGATCGGGTTGACAAAAATGCTGACCACGCTGCGATCGGCGAGCGCGCGTGCGCGCGCCAGCAGCGACAAATGCCCCTCGTGGAGATTGCCCATGGTCGGCACGAGTGCAACCGTCAGGCCTGCACGCCGCCATTCGCGCAGGGTCGCACGCAGGGTCTTCAAATCTGAATTTGTAATCATCGAGTCGAGGACTTCCGTGACATTGGACGAGGAGGGGCCGACATCGGCACCACGCTGGCGTGATCGACAGCGGCCAGCAGGGTAAGCAGGGGCGGCAGAGTGGGGATCGCGAGTTGCGGTGCGATCTCTGCGAGCGGCACCAGCACAAAGGCGCGTTCGGCAAGGCCGGGATGGGGCACTTTCAGGTGATCTTCGCTGAGCACTTTATCGCCGTAGACCAGCAGATCGAGGTCGATCGTACGCGGCCCCCAGCGCTGGGCACCGCGCTCTCGGCCTTGCGCGCGTTCAATGGCCTGCAGGGCGTCGAGCAGGGCGCGCGGCGCCAGGCCCGTATCGATGCTGACCACCGCATTGACGTAATCGGGTTGATCCTGCGGCCCCATGGGTGGATTGCGATAGAAACTTGAGACCGCGCGCAAACTCGTATCAGGCAGCGCTTCGAGCGCGTCGATAGCACGCGCGATCTGGGCGGCAGGGTCGTCCAGATTGCTGCCGAAGCCGACATAGGCCGTCACCGCGCGGTTCACGGCTGGCGCTTGCGCCGGCGCCGGCGTTTCTGTCCGTCGGGGCCAGGACGGTCGTCCAACTCACCGAGCATCGCTTCGCGATCGGCATCGCTGGCATCCTGGAAGTCCGTCCACCAGGACGCGCAGTCGGCGACCGCGTCACCAGCTTCGGCACGCAGCTTGAGAAAATCATAGGCGGCGCGGAAGCGCGGATTCTCGAACGCGCGCCGCGCACGCCTGGGCGACAGATCGACCAAGCGTGGCTGCATGGACCAGATATCACGCGTGATCTGCGTGAAGCGGCGCGGCACGGCGAGGCGCGCGACTTGGCTAGCGATCACCTGGTCAGCCGCCAGGCCAAGGGCTTCGAGCGGCGGCATGCCATCGGCTTCAAGATGCTGGCGACGCTCCTCGAAGGCATCCCACAACAGGGCCGCGAGCAGAAAAGCCGGCGTTACCGACTTGCCGTCGGCGATGCGGACATCGGTATTGTCCAACGCGCGGCCGATGAGCGTAGAGGGAAAGCCGTGACGTTCATGGCTCAGCGCGACTTCGGTCAGCGGGAACAGATGTTCGAACAGATGGTGATGGCGCAGGGCCTCGAAAGACTGCAGCGCATAGCCGCCGTGAAACAGTTTCAGCGCTTCGTCGAACAGCCGTGCCGGCGAAATGGCGTCGAGCAAAGCGGCAAGTTGCGGCAAGGGCCGTGCGCAACTCGCGTCGAGATTGAAGCCGAGCTTCACCGCGAAGCGCACCGCGCGCAGCATGCGCACTGGGTCCTCGCGGTAGCGCTGCTCGGGATCGCCGATCACACGCAGTACACCCTTTTCCAGATCTTCGACGCCACCGACATAGTCGATGACGCTGAAATCGTGGATGTCGTAATACAGGCCATTGACGGTGAAATCGCGGCGCCAGACATCGTCCTCAATGTCGCCGTAGACATTGTCCCGCAGGATGCGACCCTCATTGCTCATTTCGCCGTGGGCACTGTCATCCTCGTCGTGGGCGGCACGGAAGGTCGCAACCTCGATGATCTCGGGACCGAAGCGCACATGAGCGAGACGGAAGCGGCGGCCGATGAGCCGACAGTTGCGGAACAGCTCGCGCACCTGATCGGGACTGGCGTCGGTCGCGACGTCGAAATCCTTGGGTTCACGGCCGAGCAGAAGATCGCGAACGCCGCCGCCAACCAGACAGGCGCGGAAGCCCGCACCGTCGAGCCGATAGAGCACTTTAAGCGCGCTCGGCGAGATCATCTTGCGTGAAATGCAGTGCTCGCTGCGGGTGTAAATCCGCGCTTGACCACGCCGTGCAGGCACAGTCCTTTCGTCCTTGGGTTTTGAACGTGGGGCCGGCGATTGCGGGGCGGCGGGCACGCTGGCAGTGGCCTTGGGCGGCGCGCGCCGCGTGACACGGGCGGCTGCCGCCCGAACCAGATCGATTAGGATGCTCAATGACTTCTCGAGATCATCTGTCCTGTGAGCGCGCCTGCGCTTTGCCGGGCAACCGCGTGCGCCGATGGTCAGCGCAGTCGGATGCCGACTCGAATGTCGATCGTCTGCCTGATGTCGCCACCGATAGTGGCAGCGGATCGGTATGGTACCATCTGCGCCTGCAAATACGCTCCCTTCGTCTAGTGGCCTAGGACATCGGCCTCTCACGCCGAGAACAGGGGTTCGACTCCCCTAGGGAGCGCCATCTTGGCCCTGCTCGCATCGTTCTGCGCACGGCGAGACTGACGCAACCGCCAACAGCATAGAGTCGTCCCGCCAGCGTGCCTGAAGTCGATAAACCCGCGCCCTTTCCGCGCCGCATGATGGCGCTGTTGTACGACACAATCGCGGTATTCACCTTGGTCTATTTCTCAATGTTTATCCCCGTGGTGGTGGCCGGAGGGATCATCGAGCCCGGCAATCTGCTGCTCACCGCCTATATGCTCGCGGTCATTTATGTCTATTTCGGTGTGTGCTGGCGACGCGGGCGCACCTTGGGCATGCAGGCCTGGCGCCTGGCGATCGTGGCCGGAGACGGTGGGCGGCGCCCAGATTGGCGCGAAATCAGTGTGCGCTTTGTCGGCGCGATGGTGTCACAAGCGCTCTGCGGCGCGGGCTATCTCGCGGCCTTGTTCGACGCCGAGAACCGCACCTGGCACGACCGTTGGTCGCGCACTCGTCTGGTTCTGCGCGTCACTGTGCGCGACGATTCAGCAGCGTCGCGATAGCGAACAGCAAGAGCGTCGGCCCCAGTGCACTCAGGGCCGGTGGCATGCCGACCACCAGACCAAGGTGGCGCGAGGTCTCGTTCATGACATGGAAACCGAGGCCGATGAGTGCACCCGTCAAGATCCGCCGTCCGGCACTGACCGAACGGGACGCACCAAGCACCAAGGGAATGGCAAGGTAGACCATGACCGCCGCCGCCAGGGGATAGCCGAGTTTGACCCACAAGGCATGCTTCCAACGCTCCGCGCTCTGGCCGTTGCTCTCGACGAAACGCACATAGCGGAATAGTTCCAGCGATGAAAGTGTATCGGGGTTTATCGACACCAGCCCGATCAAGTCCGGGTCCAGCAGCGAATCCCAATTTGCGGATTCCAGATTGCGCGCAACCGGCACCGCGCCACTGAAATCGGTCTGGCCGAGCTTGTCGAGTTGCCATTTCCCGCCACGCACCTGCGCCGATTCGGCGCGCGTCGAACGCAGCAGGCGATTACCGTCGTCGAACTCCAGGATGCGAATGTCGCGAAAGTGTTCGCCCGGCAGGATTTCGCGGATGTTGATGTAGGAATTACCATCGCGCGCCCAGAATCCATGCGCCGAGTTAGACGAGGCACGGTCCGAGGACGCCAAGGCGCGCAGCTCGCGGGCCTGATTTTCGGCCGGCGGAAACACCACTTCACCGATGCAGACCGCCAAGGTCACGACCATTAAGCCGGCCTTCATCACCGACCACACCAGACGCTGGCGCGTCACGCCGGCACAGCGGATGACCGCGATTTCATTGCGTTCCATCATGCCACCGAGACCGATCAGAGCGCCCAACAGGGCGGCGATGGGAAACAGCTGATAAGCCAGCCCGGGCAGCCGCAGCAAGACCACCATCACCACCTGCGGCAGACCATAGCTGCCATGGCCGAGGTCTTCGAGCTCATCCAGGAAACTGAAGAACGAGAAAATACCAAGCAGCACCACCAGCACCGTCAGGGTGGTCGCGATGACGTTGCGACGGATATAGCGATCGAGGATTTTCATGTCAGTCTGCGGCGCCGCTGTCCGGCTGCGCGCCAGCGCAACGAGCAGGTCGCACGGCACGGCAATGATGGTCGATGGTGTACATGCTCGCTGTGCCGTTCGCGTCGCGCTTTGCGCGCTATCACGCAAACGCATAAACTGCCGCGACGCCGCAGCCGGCCGCAGCAGGGCCGACACCGGCGCTTGATCCCGGCCACCGTCGCAATCTTCTCACGGCGAGCAACTCTATGGAATTTTCCGTCAAGCACGGGCTGGCGCGTAAGCATAAGACGCCCTGCATCATCGTCGGCGTGCACGTCGGCCGCGCGCTCGGTGAACGGGCTGCCGATCTCGATCGCGCTTCGCGCGGCACGCTGACGCGCATCGTGGCGCGCGGTGACATGAGCGGCAAGGTGGGCGAATGCCTGTTGTTGCCCGATGTCAGCGGCATCGACGCCGAGCGTGTGCTGCTGGTAGGCCTCGGCAAGCGCGAAGGCATCGGCCCCGAGGATTATCGCAAGCTGCTCGGCAAAGCGGTCGAGGCGCTGAAGGCTGCCTCGTTGCGCAACGCCATGAGCACCTTGCTCGAAGTCACGGTCAAAGGTCGCGACCTGCGCTGGCTGGTCGACCAGCACGTGGCGTGTTTTGCCGCCAGCACCTATCGTTACACCGAGTTCAAGTCCAAGCCCGAGAGTCACGGCCTGACGCGGGTCACCCTGCTGGTCGATGAGAAGGCGGTGACCGCTACCCGCGCCGCGCTTGGCCTCGCGCGGGCCAAGGTCAGCGGCATGAATTTCATGAAGGACCTGGCCAATCGCCCGGCCAACCACTGCACCCC
>JANMJF010000617.1:0-3866 GCA_031371245.1 Pseudomonadota bacterium
CATCGCGACGATTTCAAACGCGCCTGTGGAGGTAACCGCAGTGGGCGCGACGTGGCGGGCGGCTGTGGCGCAGCAGCGCGCGCCGAGCAGCAGGAAGGCGAACAGGAAGACGGCTGTCCAGCAACGATAACTGTCGAAGAAGGCAGCCAGGGGCGCGACACCCCAGCTGCGGGCCGCGCGGTAAGTGGCGTAGATCGGCAGCTTGGCCAACAGGCGGGCGTTGGCGGGTGGCTTCGCTCGGAAAAACCAATCGTTTACCCAGACTTCGACCGGTTTGCTCGCATCGTCGCCCATTAACTCAAAAGCGAAGGCCTCGGGGTTGGCGAGATAGGGCGCATCGATGCGCGTTTTGTCCGCCTCGCGCAAGGCCGGCACACCATACATCGCCATGACGATGACGGTCAGGAGCAGGGCGACCAACATCGGCGGGAATTCTTCGCGCATCCAGATCCACAGCATGGCGTGACGGCCCACCAGCGGATAGCGATGGGTACGAGCACGCACGGGGATTATTTGATTGCCGTGGGGGTTGTGGATATACATGCCGCTGCGATCAAAGCGCAAGCCGTGGTCGGGGCACTCCACCGCACGCCGCGATGCACGATGCTGTTCGTGCTGGTCATGGCCGGCTCAGGGCTGCGGAATGCTGGCCGCCGCCGGTACCGCGAAACCACGCACGACCGCCGGCCGCGCCGCGATCGCGCGATACCAACGCAAGACATTGGGGAACGCATGTAGCGACACCGCCTGCCATGCGTAGCGCGCCGCCCATGGCCAGATGGCCATGTCGGCGATGGTGTAGTCCGCACCGGCGACATAGGCATGCGCGCTCAGGCGACGGTCCAGCACGCCATACAATCGTTGTGCCTCGTGCGCATAACGTTCGCGCGCATAGGCCGATTTGTCTGGATTGAAATGCACGAAGTGATGAGCCTGGCCCAACATCGGGCCGAAGCCACCCATCTGCCACATCAGCCATTCCAAAGTGGCGGTACGGGCGCGGGCCTCAGTCGGCAGAAAACGCGCTGCGCGTTCGGCGAGGTAGATGAGGATCGCGCCCGATTCCATCAGCGTCACACCGTTGTCGCGATCGACGATGGCGGGAATCTTGTTGTTGGGGCTGACGGCGAGAAACGCCGGTGCAAATTGTTGGTCGCTGGTGATATCGACACTGTGCACGGTGTAGGGCGAGCCCAGCTCTTCGAGCAGGATCGAAACCTTGCGGCCATTGGGCGTCGACCAGGTATAGAGATCTATCATCGTCGGTGTTCCTCAAGCGGCAGTTCGCAGTGCCGCATCGGCAATGGGATTTGGCGCGTAGCTGCTCCAGCACGGACGTTGGCCATCATATGGGTCGTCGGCGCCGCCGCCCAGCTTCGTGCCACGTCCTTGCCGCTCGCGCGCAGCGCGTGCTAGCGTGACGTGCATTCCAGGCCGGCGCGTCGCCATCGTCCGTGGCACACGCGCCGTCTGCCTACTCGGCCTCACAACCCTTTCAATTGAGCGGAGAGCGCACATGTCAGCGACACCCGGCAGCTTCCTGACCCGTCATCATCACATCACTATCGCGACGGGCGGCGCGCAGCAAGACTACGATTTTCACACCAAGGTGCTGGGCCTGAAGAGCGTCAAGAAGTCCGCCTTCTACGACGGCGTGGCACCCATTTACCACCTCTACTACGGTAACGACACGGGTGACGAGAGTTCGCTGGTGACCACTTTCCCGGTGGCCCACACCGGTGTGAAGGGCCGTCGCGGCAGCGGTCAGATCCGCTATGTGAGTCTATCGATCCCGCCGGCCGCGCTCGATTTCTGGCGTGAGCGACTCACCAGCCACGGCTTCGCCGTGACCGACCAAGAGCGTTTCGGCGAGCGTTATCTGGATTTCCAGCATCCCTGCGGCGTTGAGTACGCACTCGTTGCCGTTGCCGACGATGTACGTAAACCCCACAGCAAGGGCCCGGTGCCGGCCGAGCTCATGATCCGCGGTACACATTCCATTGCGGTGTCGCTGCGCGATGCCGAGACCATGGAGGAATTCATGCAACTCGGTTGGGGCGGCACGCGCATGGGCGAGGACCGCAACCTGATCCGTTACCAGCTCGGCGCCGGCGGCACCGGCACCCTCATCGATTTTGAAGTGGAGCCGGCACGCAAGGCCGGCACCTGGATCGTGGGCGAAGGGACAGTGCATCACATGGCGTTTCAGATCGGCAGCCACGAACAGCAGAACCAGCTCAAGCTGCACCTCGAAGGTCTCGGTTATACCGACACCTCCGATGTGAAGGATCGTGGCTACTTCGATTCTATCTATGTGCGCACGCCGTCGGGCGCGATGTTCGAAGCCACCGTCAGCCATGACGATGGCTTCAGCTGCGATGAGCCGCGTGACAAGCTCGGCATGGAAGTCATGCTCGCCCCGCAGCTCACCATGTCCCGCCAAGAAATGCTCGCTCAGCTCGGTTATTTGCGCGACTGAGGTCCTTGCGTTGAGCGCGACGCCGGTCGCGCTCAGTGGCCCTTTACCGCGTCGCGTTTTCCCTCGCTTGTCACGCGACGTCGCCGGCCGGCGACAACCACCGTATCACTTCACACTTTCCTACATAAAATTTGCGACGCACTTCCGCCAATGCAGTGTGTTGCCGATCGCTACGGCACTTGGCCCGCTTCCTGCTATTTCGACTTCATAACAACGACACCGCAGCCCGCAATGGCGAGCGCAATGAACTCGAAATCAAGGAGACAAATATGCCCAGCCTGGCACAAGCTCTGCGCATCGCAACCGTACTCGGTGTACTCGCTTACGCGAGCAGCGCGGCGGCTTTCCCCATCAACGACAGCTACTATGGCGGCGATGATCACCACTATGGCGACATCGTTGGCGGCCCGGTGTTCGACGTGCAGGGTGCCAGCATCAAGCGCAACGGCACGCAGTTGACGGTCGATATCTTTACCAACTTAGCCGGTCATGCCGACGAGTTTCTGTTTCCGCAATTTACCGATCGCGCGGTGAGCAAGATCAACGGTCGCGCCATGGGCATCGGCTATGGCGATTTGTTTCTCGCCAGCCAATGGACGCCGTTCGGCAACGACGCCCATCACCTGCAGGACAACAATGTCACCGGCACCCATTGGACCTATGGCTTCTCGATCGATGGCGATCGCTGGACCGACGCCGGTGGCACGGGCACCTTCTACGCGCTGACGGGCGCCAGCAATGACGCCAATGCGCTGTTGAGCAATGACTTCCTGTCCGGCGCGACGTTCCGCGATGGCCAGGAAGTGGCGGTCGATCGGACTTCGTCGACGGTGGTCGCGCTCGGCTCCGGCAGCTGGTCGGTCGACAGCACGCCGGGCAATCGCCATCTCAGTTTCGTCTTCGATGTCGCTAACAGCGGGCTGGCGACCTCACCCAATATCGCACTGCATTGGGCGATGAGCTGCGCCAACGACACCATCGAAGGTGTGCAGTTGGTACCCGAGCCCGCCACCCTGACGCTCATGCTGCCGGCCCTGTCGTGCGCTCTCTTCGCTTGTTGTAACCTACGCTGGCGCCCGCGCAGTCGGCGCGCACGGCACGCCGCCCAGGCGTCGTTGCACACCACGAGATAGGCGAGAGCGGGGGACCCATGCAGTTCGGAATTTTCGATCATCTCGATCACAAACCGCAGGCGCCGGCGCAGACACTCGTCGAGCGCATCGAATTCATTCGCGCCGCCGAGCGCGGCGGTTTTCGCACCTATCATCTGGCCGAGCACCACGGCACGCCGCTTGGCATGGCCAGCTCGCCCAGTGTGTTTCTCGCGGCCGTCGCCCAGGCCACTACGCGTATTCGGCTCGGACCGCTGGTTTATCTGCTCGCGCTT
>JANMJF010000624.1:0-3655 GCA_031371245.1 Pseudomonadota bacterium
GCCAGCACGTTCGAATCCACCACGATCATGGCCGACCTTGACGTTTCAGTATGTCGATGTCGCGCGCTCGAAATTTTCCCGGTTGCAATGCGCCGCGCAGCGCGCGCGCGCGCGCCAGCCGCTCGCTGGCTGTCAGCTTGGCCGGCAGAAGCACCGTCTCCAAGCACACCAGCGCCTCGCTGTTCAGACTGCGCCGATGAGTTTCCGCCGAGGCCTTCAAGCGCGCGTACACATCATCGGGAATATTTTTAAGCGTCAGCGTTGTAGGCATATCTCACTCCAACCAGATTGAAACCACTATGGTTTCGTTTAATAGACCGGTCAAGCGCCCACTCGCGAGCGGGCCAGGTAGTCGAATGCGCCAATCCATCATCGAAGCGTGCAGCGTCGGATGAGTCCAGCATCTACCTGGCCATAACCTGAGCCACCGGCGCGGCCGGCTTGAGCACAAAGCTCAGTGTCCGCCCCAGACCATAGTCGGCGCGGTAACTGCCGGGCAGCGCCGGGTTCATCTTACCCAGCGTGCCGGTGATCAGCAGGTGGCCAGCCTGCAGATGCCAGCCGTGGGCGTAGGCGTCGTTGACCAGCCACAACAGTGCCTCGAGTTGATTACCTAGCGCATCGGTCGCCGCACCGCTATCGATGACCTGTTCGTTACGGTAGAGCGCGACCCTGATTTCATTGACCTGCGCCAGATCGCGCAAGACGAAGGGCTTGCCCACCACATAACGGCTGGCGGCGACATTGGTCGCGATGATGTCGTAGGCATTCAAACCACCGACATTGGCGTAATTCAGATCGGGGATTTCGACCGCCGGCAGGGCATGACTGATATAGGTCTTCAGATCAGCGATCGAATGCAGCTTGCGCGTGATGGGCGAGCGCAGCACATAGCCTACCTCCACTTCCAACATCGGCTTCTTGAACAGACCGGCATCGATCTCGGCGCCGTCGGTGAAGGCCGCATCGGCGAACAGCACACCCGAGACCGGCTCTTTGGTGTGATATTTAGCGCGTAACGCGGCCTGAGTGAAACCGGCCTTAAAGCCGCCAATTGCGCGCTGCTTACGCATTTCATGGGTGACCAGCGCGCGCTGGATGTCATAAGCCGAATCGCTGTTGAGCTGGTCGTAATAGACCGACAACAGCGGCATCGGCTGACCATGCGCGAGCTCGAGCTGGACGATATCGGCCCAGTCGTCGGCGCTGCCGTCCACCGCGTGGGCAGGACAGGTCGACAAGCCAGCGAGCAGCACAGTCACAGGCAGTAGGGGTTTCAATGTCATCCTTTCTTGCGTCGTTGATCCCGCCGCGCGGGGCTGCGATCATGCCGAACTTCCAGCCCGCTGCTCAATCACCGTTGTGCCTGTCCACCGTTACCGAACGTTTCGCGTCCTTTGCCGCCGACTATCGCAGCGCTGCGATGCGCTCCCCCTGGCGGAGTAGAATCACCGTCATGCGTCGCCCCCTCGCCCTGCTCGCCCTGCTCGTCGTGCTGTTGCTGTTGCCACTGCCCCTTACGTCGGCCGCAGGCGCGGCCCTGAACTATGGAGAGCGTGAACTTGGCGTGTGGTCGGCGCTGATCAATCACGGCCTCGAAGCCACCGCCAAGACGGTCGTGCTGGCCGAACAGACCACCGGCGACCCGGCCGCCATCGCTCGCGATGCGGCCACTATCGCCAGCATTGTCAAACAGCTCGAGGTGCCGCCGTCGACCTTTGCCGACTGGCAGCGGCGCAACACTCGCATCGATAACATCGATGCCACGCTGAAACTGAATATCAGCTACCAGGTGCTGGATGCCAAGACCCGCAAAGCACTGTTCGAGGGCGTGGCACCCGGCAGCGGCTGGGAGAATTTTTTCAAACGCTTTCCCGGCGCACCGGGCCTGCTGCGACTCTCCCATGTTGGTTTCGATGACAGCTTGAGTCATGCGCTGGTCTACGTCGAACACGAATGCGGCGCCGAGTGCGGCACCGGTCATCTGTTTCATCTGCACTTGAGCGCGGGCGGTGACTGGCAAGTGCAAGGTGGCGTGACCGTGTGGATGGTCAAATGAACGGCCCACCCGCACTGATCGCGGCGACAGCACCCCAACAAAGAGACCCAGCATGTACGCCATAGCAGTGTTTTGCGGTTCGCGGCCCGGCGTGCGCGAAGAATATATGGCCGCCGCCGATGGTTTCGGTCGTGAACTGGCTGCGCGCGAAATCGCGCTGGTCTATGGCGGCGGTAATATCGGGCTGATGGGTGCGCTGGCCGATGGCGCGCTCGACCTCGGCGGTCAGGTGATAGGCGTGATCCCCGATTTCCTGCGCGACCGCGAGGTTTGTCACACGGGCCTCACGGAATGTGTGGTGGTCGACGACTTGTTCGAGCGCAAGGCCATCATGATCGAACGCGCCGATGCCTTCGTTGCCCTGCCCGGTGGCATCGGCACCTTTGACGAAATTCTGGAAGTGATCGCCTGGCGCCAATTGCGCCAACTGCGCCAGCCCATCGGCGTATTGAACGTGGCCGGCTATTTCGATGTGTGGCTGGCCTGCCTTACGCACGCCATCGACGAAGGTTTTTTAAGTCCCGCCGAGCTCGATCAACTGATAGTGATGCGCGACCCGGCAGATTTGATCGACGCGCTGCTCGAGGCCTCCCACACGTGAGCCGGCATTCTTATGCTGGCGTGGTATTCGATATGGACGGCATCCTGATCGACTCCGAGCCGCTGTTCCGCCGCGCGGCCCAGCAGGCGGCGCGCGCGCTCGGCCATCAGCTATCCGATGAAACCTATGCCATGTGGATGGGGCTGGCGCCGCGCGCGGTAGAAGCTGCCGTAGTCGAGAGCATGGGTCCGGCATTCCCGCTGCGCGCCTTCCGCGATGAATTCCGCCGTATCTGGCTTGAGCACACCGCACAGCACGGCATGCCGCCGCAACCCGGCATGCCCGAGCTGCTGGCCGAACTGCGCGAGCGCGGCGTGCCGTTCAGCGTTGCCACCTCCACCCAACGGGACCAGGCCCTGCGTTCGCTGGACCTGGCCGGCCTCGGCGCCTACATCGAGGTGCTGGTGGCGGGTAATGAAGTTGCGCAGGGCAAACCCGCGCCCGAGATCTTTCTGCGCGCGGCGGCCGGTATCGGTGTCGATCCGACACGCTGCGTGGCGCTGGAGGATTCCTCCGTCGGGGTACACGCGGCGGCGGCGGCCGGCATGCTGACCATCATGGTGCCGGATCTGCACCAGCCCAATGCCGCCACCGCAGCCCGCGCTCACTACGTCATTCCTGGCACCGCGCGCGCCGCGTGTGTGGTGCTGACGCTGTTCGACGCGCAAACGTCGCGAAGTCCATGACGCAAAACCTCATCAGCCGAGTGCTAGTGTTGGTCTGTTTCAGCGCGGCGCTGCTCGCTATCTATCAGGCGCTGCTGGGCGACCTGGCACGCGACGGAGACTGAACCCATGGCACGCAAAGAAAACTACCACCGCAATACACTCGCCATCGTCTATGACTTTGACGGCACGCTGACCCCGCAGCCCATGCAGGAATACACCGTGCTGCCGCAGTTAGGCCTAAGCGGTGAAGAATTCTGGACCGAAGTCAACGCCGAGGTACGCCGCACCGGTGGCGACGCCATCCTCACCTAGATGCGCCTGTTGGTC
>JANMJF010000671.1:0-4135 GCA_031371245.1 Pseudomonadota bacterium
ATGAACAACACACCCTTGGTCGCCGCCATGTTGCCGGCGGTGTCGGACTGGGGCCGTCGCCTGCAGATCCCTTTGTCGCTGTTACTGCTGCCCTTAAGCTATGCCGCCATCCTCGGTGGTTTATGCACGTTGATCGGCACCAGCACCAATGTTGTCGTCGCGGGCCTCATGCGCGACGCAGTAGTAGCGGGCACGGTCAGTTCCGGTATGTCGTTCTTCACGCTCACGCCGATTGGCCTGGCCTGCGCGGTGACGGGCCTGGCCTACATCGTGTTGGCCACACGCTGGCTGCTACCCCAGCGCGGCTCACCGCTGCGTGATACCAGCGACCCTCGCGCTTATACCATCGAGATGCTGGTGACGGCCGACGGCCCCATCGCCGGACGCACTATCGAAGAGGCGGGCTTGCGCCATCTGCCGGGCAGCTATCTGGCCGAGGTCGATCGCGAGGGCGAAGTGATGGCGGCCGTCGGCTCCACCTTCCGTCTAGTCGCTAATGACCGCCTGGTTTTTGTTGGCGTGGTCGACGCGGTGCTCGATCTGCAGAAGATGCGCGGCCTGGTGCCGGCGACTGATCAATTGTTCAAGCTCGATGGGCCGCGCACCACGCGCATGCTGATCGAAGCGGTGGTATCGGATCAATCGCCCTTGCTCGGCAAGAGCATTCGCGAGGGGCGCTTCCGCACCCAGTACAACGCCGTCGTGATTGGCGTCGCGCGCGGCGGCGAGCGGCTCTATCAGAAGCTCGGCGATGTGGTGTTGGAAACCGGTGATACCTTACTGCTCGAGGCGCGACCGGCCTTTCTGCAACAGCAGCGCAATGCCCGCGATTTCTACCTGGTCAGCGGCGTTGAGGATTCGACGCCGTTGTCGCGCGAGAAGGCACCGCTGGCCTTGGCCATCCTGGTCGCGATGGTAGTGAGCGCCACGCTGTTCGAGCAGCATCCGTGGTTCATTGCGCGCGGCTACAGCATGCTGCACGCCGGCCTTTTGGCGTCGTTCGCGATGTTGATCACGCGTTGCTGTAGCGCCGAAGCGGCGCGTCGCACCATCGACTGGCCCGTGCTGATCGTGATCGCGGCAACCATCGGCGTCGGCACCGCGCTGCAAAAGACCGGGCTCGCCAGCCTCGCTGCCGATGGGGTCGCGAGCTTGAGCGCGGCCTCGCCATGGGCTGCGCTCGCGACGGTCTATCTCGCGACCATGCTCGCCACCGAGCTGCTCAGCAACACCACGGCGGCGGTGCTGATGTTTCCCATCGCGATTGCCTCAGCTCACGCCCTGCACGCCGACCATTTGCCCTTCGTGGTGGCCATGACCATCGCCGCGTCCTGCGGTTTTGCCACGCCGCTCGGCTATCAGACCCATATGATGGTGTACGGTCCCGGCGGCTATCGCTTTGCGGACTTCCTGCGCTTCGGCATCCCGCTCAATGGGGTGGTGGCGATCACGACCATCGTGATGACTCCTTTAGTGTTTCCCTTTCATCCCTGATGAGACGGTCTTGACGTCCGCCGACGGCAGACCGCCATCGCGACACTCCAGTTCGCGCTTATCTGGCCGCGCTTCCGCACCCGCCTCGCGACCCTTCCGGCAGTCCGAGCGGCTGCTAGGATTTGATCGGTGTGGCCGACGCAAGACTGAGGCTGCCAACGAACCCGCACCGGCGCGCCCCCGCCAATGACATTACCGAGTCTGAAGGAACCAAGTTGACGGTAGAGCGCCTATTCCCATGCAAGGACGCGAAGCGGGTCTGACTACCGGCGGGGGGCAATCGCGTCTGTTGGTCTGAGCGGTCGACATTTACTGGTAGAAAATGCTCTCTGGGCGACGGGGTCGCGCAATTGCGGGCTAACCAGCCGCCGGCCACCGTGATCGGTCCTTTAGGAGCTTTCTATTTCTCCGCACTCGACCCTCGACTCCGCCCCTCGATTCCGCCGAATAGAGCCCGAATAGAGCGGTTAAATTTCCTTACCAGGGGTTTCGCTGAGAGGCGAACGTGCGATGAGCAGATGATGTTCGCATTGCATCCATATTCACTGGAGCGGAGATCTCGGGTGTGGCTAGCTATTCGCACGAACGCATGGCGTCAAGCGGCTTGCACCGCTGGAGGACCACTACAGGCGTGTGAGCCTGAAGATCTCCAACCCGCGTTAGGTTCATGGCGGGGGCTAGGAAGTTTTCCACCGAGCTAGCCCGAGCGCAGCGAAGGCATCCCATTGAGGGACATCCGAGCAGTGCATACCCTGGGGGTAGCCGAGGTACGGGGCGTCGATTTGAGTGTTGGCCGCCGCCAGGTGTGAGTCCGTCCGGCGGCGCAGGCTTTCACCAGGGCGCTTAATGCCGGTTCGGCATCCCGATCTGTGACCTATCTGGCGTTGGCGGCTGCGAAGCGCGCGCTGCCGGTAGCTAGGATGATTAGAGCTTCAGTTTACAGAGCCTCGCGCAGTCGAGGCCTGGAAGCGGTTTCAATAAAGCAGTGTCAGTGGAGGGATCAACCATGATGAATCGCATACAGACCTTAGTCGCTGGCTTGCTGCTCAGCGTGAGCTGCGTGGTGCAGGCTGCGGCCGTCTACGTTCAGCACCAAGGGGACGTCACCCAGGGCGCGCTGCTCGCGTTCGACAGCGGCGCGGGCTACTCACTCAATGCCGACCTCGCCACCGGCAGCTTTACTATTTTTGCCGACGCGTCACCAGGCGTACCGATCAATAACAACTTCAGCGGCTTCTTCCGCCCTGTCGAGTTCACCAATGCCACTGGCGCGCCCGTCAAAATCGATGCCGGCAACATTAATGCCAGTGTGCATGCCAGTTTTTTCCACGGCCCCTCCATCGGCGGCCAGCACAGTACCAACATGCGGACCAGTGGCAGTCTCTTCGTACGCATCCTCGGCGGCGCTGGGCAAGGCGACTTTCTGACCAATTTCCAATATCAAGTCAGCGTTTTCTATAATCCCGACGGCTCACTCAATCACTTTGATTCCGAATATCTGCCCGGCGCCACCCATGGCGCCTCGGTGGTCACCGGCGCCGGCACAGGCATCGGTGGCGGAAATTTCCACTTTGCCATGCCCGCCTTGCTGCTCGATAGCGGCGCGCGCCTGCAACTGAGTTTCCAACTAGGCGGCGACGCTGCCGACAGTTCCAGCACCAATGTCTTCAATACGCTGTCCTTCGTATTACCCTCGGGCGTGGTATTGAGCAACGACGTCGGCGTGCCGTTGGCGTGGGTGAGCAACGTACCGGTGCCGGCGGGTGTGTGGCTGTTTGGCTCGGCGCTCTCCTTCTTGGGAGGCGTCGCGCGTGCTCGCAGGGCACGGCGCGCAAGTAGCGCCATGCGCATCAGATAAGAGCGACATTGGCACCGGCTCGATGCTCTCAGGCGCCCGCCACCAGCGCCTGTCCTCGTTCTCCAAGTCGGTACAGGAATGCCAGCACTGCGCTCGAAACTGTCGCGACACCCGCCCCTGAACCCGCCCTCGATAGAAGCGCATCGACTGCCAGCAAGCGGTTGCTCGGCCAGAGCGGCGGTCTTGCCGAATAAATCACCTAGCCTCCTTGACTGAAACCATACGTCTCGTCGCTGGTAGCCCTGCAGGCGCCAGTGTGTAGCACCGAACTGAACCAGCCACGATTAGGGGTGACACATGACCTCGTGGCCAGCGGTCCACAGGGCGGCGGCGGAACCACTATCGCGCAGTAGATCTTCAATTGCCGCTTAGCGATTGTTATCGAGGCCCATCTCGTCGGCGCATGAATGCATAGCGATGCAATACCAATCTGGACATTTATCATGAAGACATTTTCGATCTTGGCGATTACTTGACTGAGCTCTGTTATCGCGACGGCCTTCTGAGCGCCGGCGAAGTACCGACGGGCGGTGTTCGACGAGAACGTTGCGCCCACGTCATCGAGACGTGGCGCGCGGGTGCTGGCTCGTCGGTGGTCTGTGCCTTACGTTGGCCGCATCGGGCCGGCGTCATTTGTTCACGCAATCGGTGGTTTGGCGCAAAGACCCCGCGGTAACGCGTGAGGTTGACGCGTGGTATCGGCACCTGGGCGGCCAGCGGTGCGCATGCTCGTCAAGTTAGCTCATCACTTCGACGTGAAAGTAACGACGTTCACCGCTATGC
>JANMJF010000647.1:0-1925 GCA_031371245.1 Pseudomonadota bacterium
CAATCCCAAGAATCTGTGGGTAGTCCCGCCGCAGATCGAGGCGCTGAAAAAAATCGCGAAGGACATGGGCCTGTGGAATCTGTTCCTGCCCCACGAATATCACGACTACAGCCCCGGCCTGACCAATCTCGAATACGCACCACTATCTGAAGAAATGGGCCGCGTGCACTTCTCTTCCGAAATTTTCAACTGCAGCGCGCCGGACACCGGCAACATGGAAGTCCTCGCCCGCTACGGCACTCCCGAACAGAAAAAACAATGGCTAGAGCCACTGCTGGCCGGGCAGATCCGTTCGTCCTATCTCATGACCGAACCACAGGTCGCGTCCTCAGACGCCACCAACGTCGAGACTTCCATCAAGCGTGACGGTGACGAATACGTCATCAACGGCCGCAAGTGGTGGAGTTCCTGCGTATTCGATCCGCGCAACAAGATCTATATTCTGATGGGTAAGACCGACCCGAGCGCCTCGCGCCACACCCAGCAATCGATGGTGCTGGTGCCGGCCGGTACACCCGGCTTTGAGATCGTGCGGTCGCTGCGCGTAATGAACGACTACCATTCACCTCACGGCCACGGTGAAGTGCGCATGACCAATATGCGCGTGCCAGTCGCCAACCTGCTGCTCGGCGAGGGTCGTGGTTTCGAGATTGCCCAGGGTCGCCTCGGGCCGGGCCGTATTCACCACTGCATGCGCCTCATCGGCGCCGCGCAGCGCGCCCTCGAACTCATGTGCACACGCGTCGAAAGCCGCATCGCGTTCGGCAAGAAGCTGTCGGAACAGTCCAGCATCCGTCAGGACATCGCGAAGTCCCGATGTGAAATTGAGCAGGCTCGCCTGCTGACGTTATGGGCCGCCGATCGTCTTGATCGGGAAGGCAATAAGGTGGCCAAGGACGCGATTGCGATGATCAAGATCACCGTGCCGCAAATGTGCCAGACCGTCGCCGATCGAGCGATGCAGTCCCATGGCGGCATGGGAGTCTGCCAGGACACGCCGCTGCCGGAAATATTCAGCTACGCGCGCGCCATCCGTCTGGCCGATGGCCCGGACGAGGTGCACATGTCGCAGTTGGGCAAACTCACCATCCAGCAGACGCTGGCGGGTTGAATACGGGCCACGCGCAGCTTGGCACTGAGAGGTAATCACTGGTAGTTTCGCTGCAGGGGGTTGACCGATGCAGCGTCTACCCATCGGATCTTGGCAATCGGGGACAGTGGCCCAGCCACTGAGAGACTGCCGGACCAGGACGACTACGCATCGGCAGGTTGCGCAATCCTGGGTCATTTGAAATTTGAATTTTAATAATCACTAGCATCGGGAGAGTGTCGGTCCATGAGATTCCGTATAGCAAAATGGGTTATGGCGCATCGCGCCGGCGTGGGTATCGCCTTCCTGCTCGTTACCTTGGGTTTCGTGGCGGGCATTCCTGGCGTTCAAATCCGCACTATCTTCAACGACCTCTTGCCGACCAACGACCCGTTCGTGAAGGTCTTCTTCGCGCACAAGAACTTCGGCAATCCCTTGACCATGACCATCATGATCAAGAACAAAAAAGGCGATATTTACAATACCGAGACGCTCGGCAAGGTCTACAAGATCACTCGCGATATCGATCTGGCACCGGGCATTGACCACGACCAGATTATCTCGATCGCAACGGAAAAAATGCGTTACGCCGAAGCGACCCGCGACGGTATCGACACCAAGCCTTTGATGGATGCCCAGTCACCGAAGAATGAGGCGGAAATCGCCGAGTTCAGGCGCCGCGTGAATATCTCTCCCAACGCTCAGACCTTCTACATCTCCGGCGACAGCTCCGCGACTCTCATCAACGCAGCCTTCCTCGATACGCTCGACTATGGCAAGTCATTCGACTACGTGCAGGCGCTGGTCGAGCGGGAGCGTGATGCCAATCACGACG
>JANMJF010000649.1:0-3479 GCA_031371245.1 Pseudomonadota bacterium
GTCGCGCGGGCAACCCGCTAAGTCGAGAATGAGGTGTTGACCCCAGATTGGCTGATGTTCAGACATCGCATAAAACCCCCACCCAGTAAGGTAGTAAGTTCCGTAGGGCACGAAGCTCTACGCCCAGTCGGTCCGGGCTTACGCCACCGGACCAGGCCGAGGTCTTGAAACGGCTTGGTTCACCTCCTAAAAGCTCGAATTACGCCGCCAGTCACACACGGAAGCGGGACTTTAAAGCCTTCGAAAAATAAAGCAAGAATTTTTTCCCCTCAAGTTGTCGATGCTCAAATCTTAAGCGCGGCGCGAGCGGCTTGGAGCGTGTCCGCGAGACGCTCGGCCCACGCTCGTTGTGCCGCCGGCGCTGCGATCAAGTCCTGACGGATCTCGACCAGAACATGGGGCAAACCGCGCGCCAGCGCGTGAACAGGAATGCCGTAATCTTTCTCATCGATGCGATAGGGCTCGTTATCACCGACACACAAATCGCTATGGCTACGCAGAAATTCGAGCATGGGATCAGCGAGGCGTCGATCGTTACCCGACAGGACGCCGAGTTGCCACGGCCGCGCCTGGCCAAGATAGACCGGTGTGAAGCTGTGCACAGCGACGAAGATCGAGTGCCGGCCACCGCTCGCACGCGTGTCGAGCAACGCGCGCAACTGCTCGTGGTAGGGCGCGTAGATCAGAGAAATGCGCGCCGCGCATGCGGCAGCGCTGAGATCACAGTTACCAGGGATATCGGTGGCCTCGCTGCGCGTGGCAATGAGTTCGGCGCTGTCAGGTGGACGATTGCAATCGATGACCAGGCGCGAGTAGCGCTGCGCGACCAGTTCGCCATCGAGCAATTCGGCCAGCGCGCGCGCTACGCCCAAGGCGCCAATGTCCCAGGCGATGTGCCGCGCGCGATCGGTGGCCGACACGCCGAGGTCGCCCAAGCTGCGCGGAATCCGATTGCCGGCGTGATCGCAGCTGATCAGGAAGGGCGAGGCGGCGTTGGGGCGTTCGTGGATGACCGGTGTCGGCTCATCGGCCGCCAGCAGCATCTTCATCGACGGTGACCTTGCAGCAGATTCATCGCGCTCGCCCCGCTGGGGTGTTAAAGCGGCGGCGAGTATAGAGAGCCGCCTGGATCATGACCATTGCAACATTGGGGCGTGAGCACGCCGCGCCGCAGTCCACGACGCGGGTGCCGATGCCGGCTTGCAAGGTTTGACATTCGTGCACTATATTGCATGTATGCCAGTCGCGGTCATGCATTATTTCTCGGGGGACATTGCACACCGATGATGCCTTCGCCGCCTTCTTCCAGTGCCGACTACCTGCGCTTGCTCGGCGCGCGGGTGCGTCGCGTGCGCGCCCAGCGCGGCATGTCGCGACGCATCCTGGCCGCCGCTTCGGGCGTCTCGGAGCGTTATCTCGCCCAGCTCGAAAGCGGCAAGGGCAATGCCTCCATTCTGGTCCTGCAGGCGGTCGCCGAGGCCATGCATATCGCTATCGACGACCTGGTCGACCAGCAGCGTGAGCAGCCGCCGGCCTATCTCCTGTTGCGCGAGCGCCTGCGGGGCGCCACCCCCGAGCAACTCGATCGCTGGGCGGCCTTAGTGCGCGGTGGTGAGCGCCAGACCCCGCAACATCGCAGCCATATCGCGCTGATAGGTTTGCGCGGTGCTGGCAAGAGCACGCTAGGCGCGGCGCTCGCCAAACGCTTAGGCCTGCCTTTCGTCGAACTTGGCCAGGAAATCGAGCGCGCGGCCGGCATGGCCACCAGCGAAATCTTCGCCCAGGGTGGCCAGCTCGCCTATCGCAGCCTCGAACGTCAGGCATTGAGCGCGACCCTGGTGCGCCACAACCGCGCCGTGATTGCGACCGGCGGCAGCCTGGTCTCAGAGCCGGAGACCTTCGATCTGCTGCTCGAAAGCTGCTTTACGGTGTGGCTCAAAGCCACGCCGCGCCAGCACATGGCGCGCGTCATTGCCCAGGGCGATCATCGGCCGATGGCCGATCATCGTCATGCGATGGCGGACTTGAAACGCATACTCACCGAGCGCGCCGCACTCTATGGGCGCGCCGATGCGACGCTCGACACCAGCAACGCCGACATCCAGACCACCCTGCGCAATCTGCTCGCTCGTGAGCCGGTGCGCGCCTTGCACAAACCCGTGGGGGCACTCGCCTGATGAGCAGTTCAGATCTCGCCGTGACGCCGCCAGGTGTCATTGATTTTCGCACCGAGCCCGCGCGCTACCATCACTGGCAACTTGAAATCGACGGCCATATCGCCTGGCTCGGGCTGGCGGTCGACGAGCAAGCCACCATGGGCACGGGCTACGAGCTCAAGCTCAATTCCTATGACCTTGGCGTCGACATCGAACTGCATGACGCTGTACAGCGCCTGCGCTTCGAGCATCCCGAAGTGGGCTGCGTGGTGGTGCATTCCAAGCACGAGCGGGTGTTCTGCGCCGGCGCCAATATCAAGATGCTGGGTCGCGCGACTCACGGTCACAAGGTCAACTTCTGCAAGTTTACTAACGAAACGCGTAACGGCATTGAAGACGCCACCCATCACTCAGGCCAGTTCTATCTGGCGGCGGTGAAGGGCTCCTGTGCCGGCGGCGGCTATGAATTGGCGCTGGCCTGCGACGAGATCGTCATGGCCGACGATGGCGCGAGCGCAGTATCGCTGCCGGAATTGCCGCTGCTCGCGGTGCTGCCCGGCACCGGCGGTCTGACCCGTCTGGTCGACAAGCGCCATGTGCGTCGCGATCGCGCAGATTTCTTCTGCACGATTGAGGAAGGCATACGCGGCAAACGTGCGGTCGAATGGCATCTGGTCGACGCGGTGATACCGTCTTCGTCGTTTGACGACGAAGTGCGTGCCCGTGCCACGGCCCATGCCGCGCAATCCGATCGTCCCGGTCATGCGGCCGGTATCGCACTGACACCGCTCGCGCGGCACATCGAGGCCGACAGCCTCGAGTACAGCCATCTATCGATCAGCATCGATCGCGAACTGCGCGCCGCGACCTTCATCTTCAAGGCGCCTGCCGCACAAGTGCCGACCAGCCTGCAAGCCATCCTCGCTGAAGGCGCGCACTTCTGGCCGCTCGCGATCATGCGTGAAGTCGACGATGCCATCTTGCATCTGCGTTTCAACGAGGAAGAAATCGGCACCTGGATCTTCAAGAGCGAAGGTGATGCGCAGGCCGTGCTGGACGCTGACGAAGTGCTGGAGAACAACGCTGATCACTGGTTCATTCGTGAAGTGCTGTTGTTCACACGCCGCGTGCTGAAGCGCATCGATGTCTCGGCACGCAGCCTGATTGCCGCCGTCGAGCCCGGCAGCTGCTTCGCTGGCACCCTGCTCGAATTCGTATTGGCCGCCGATCAGAGCTACATGCTCGCCGGCCAGTTCGAAGGTGACCAAGCACCACCCGCCGCGCTCACCCTGAACTCATTCAATTTCGGTCGTTATCCGCTGG
>JANMJF010000681.1:0-5346 GCA_031371245.1 Pseudomonadota bacterium
ATCGTCTGTCTGCCGTCCTATCGCGAAGGATTGCCGCGTGCGCTGCTCGAAGCGGCGGCTTGCGGGCGGCCCTTGATTGCGACCGATGTGCCGGGCTGTCGCGAGATCTGTCGCGACGGTGAGAGCGGCTTAAGTGTCGCGGCACGGGATGTCGATGGGCTGGTGCAGGCCCTGCTGCGCATGCTCGACTCGCCGGCTCTGGCGGCTGCCTGTGGGCGCGCCGCGCGGCTCAAGGTCGAAGCCGAATTCACGCTGGAGCGCATCGCTGCGCAAACGCTCGCCTTGTATCGCCAGTTGACGAACACGCCGTGAGTGCCAGCTTGCCCATCGATGCCTTAGGCGTGCGCGGTCTTGAGCGGGTGCTGGTCACCGGTGCCAGTGGTTTCATCGGCCGTGCGCTGTGTGCCCATCTCGGCGCACGGGGCGTGGAGGTGACGGCAGTGACGCGTGACACGAGCGCAGTGCGCGGCGCGACGCGCGTGCACGCGGTGGGCGACTTCACCGATGTCGATGACTGGCGTGCACTACTGGCTGACAACGATGGCGTGGTGCATCTCGCTGCACTTACCCACGACGGCACACGCGGCGCGTCGGGCGCACGCTTTCACGCCATCAACGTCGAACTCAGCAGACGCGTCGCGGCGGCGGCGCTGACCTGCGGCATCGAGCGTTATGTTTATCTGAGTTCGATCAAGGTCAATGGTGAATCCTCGCGCCGTAACGATGGCCGCATCCATGCTTACACGGGCGGTGATCTGCCCATGCCCGAAGACGCTTACGGACGCAGCAAGCTCGCCGCCGAGCAGGCGCTCACCGCCCTGTGGCCGCGCGCCACCGGCGCGCTGACTATCCTGCGTCCGCCAGTGGTCTACGGTGCGCAGCAGAAGGGCAATCTGGCGCGACTGATGAGTCTGGTGGCGCGCGGCCTGCCCTTGCCGTTCGGCGGGATCGACAACCGTCGCAGCCTCATCTATGTCGAAAACCTGGTCGCAGCGATCGTCTGTGCCTTGGGCGTGGCAGCGCCCGGCGTGCGTTGTTACACCCTGGCCGACCTCGATGTTTCGACGCCGGACCTGGTGCGTGCCCTGGCCCGCGGTCTGGGTGTGCAGGCGAATTTGATCGCGCTGCCGAAGATATGCTGGCGTGTACTTGCACGCGCGCCGCTGATCGGTGGCAGCGTGCGACGCTTGTCCGACACGCTGGTGCTCGATGCGAGCGCCATCCGCGCGGAACTCGGCTGGCGACCCCACATCGACTTCGATGCAGCCATCGCCATCACCTGCGCTGCCTGGCGTCAGACCCATCCATGAACCTGTGGACTGCGGTGGTTTATGCAGGCGCGGCGGCACTGGCCTGCGGCATAGTGACGGCGCTGCTCATTCCGCGCCTGCAAGGCGCGCAAGTCATCGACATCCCCACGGCACGCAGTCTGCACGCCCGGCCGGTGCCGCGCGGTGGCGGACTCGCGATCGCTGCCGTGGTCATCGTCGCGCAGCTTGGTCTGCTCGTCAGCGGACAGTGGGCGATGCAGCCTGGTCTGCTCACCACCCTGATCGCAGCCGGCTTCGCCGCGCTGGGCTGGGCCGATGATCGCAACAGTCGTGGTGTGCTGCTGCGGCTCGCAGTGCAGAGTCTGCTCGCGCTGATCTTCGTCACCTTGGCCTTGCCCTCGGCGCTCACGTTCGCGACCCGTGCACTGCTGTGGCTGGCAGTGCTGTGGGGCGTCAATCTGTTCAACTTCATGGATGGTGCCGACGGTCTGGCCAGTGTGCAGACCGTCGGCGCGAGTGTCGGGCTCGGGGTGTTGTTGAGCCTTTCGGCACAGACCGGCGCGGCCTTGGCGGCCTTCACGCTGGCCGGCGCAGCGGCCGGATTTCTGCGTTGGAACTGGCACCCGGCGCGCATTTTTCTCGGCGATGTGGGCAGTTATTTCATCGGTTTTGAACTCGCCGCGCTGGTGACCTTGAGCGCGCAGTCGGCGCACGCGCCGTGGCCTGCACTGATCCTGGTGGCGCCCTTCGTGCTTGACGCGACGCTCACTCTGCTGGCGCGCGCGCTGCGTGGCGTGGCGGTGTGGCGCGCCCATCGCGAGCATGTTTATCAACGACTGGTGTTGCGCGGCTGGTCGCCGGCGCGCGTGGCAGGCGGCTTGGCTGTGCTGCTCATGGGCGTGTGTTGGCCGGCTGCGGCTTGGAGTGTCATCGACGGTGTGATGCCGGCGATGTTGGTGTATGGGCTTCTTGTTATCATCTGGCTGTGGCTGCGTCGTAGCTCATCGCCGCCAGGTTCCAATCTTCCCATCTAGTTAATCCAGCGATTATCCGACCGGTGTCTCTTACGCCCCGCCTCAAGATTGTCCTGCACGACCTCGCCGCGATCGCGCTGGCGTGGATGCTGGCCTTGTTCGCGCGCTTCAATTTTGCGCTGCCACCGACCCAACTTCTGCATGCCGGCCTCCTGGCCCTGCCGGCGGTGGTGGGGGTGCAGGCCGTGCTGGCCTGGCGTTTCGGTTTGTATCGCGTGCTGTGGCGATTTGCCAGCTTGCAGGATCTATGGAACATCATTCGTGCTGCCGTGCTTGGTACCGTCTGTATCGGGTTGGCACTCTTCCTCATCACGCGCCTGACCAATATCCCGCGCTCGATGTTCGTGCTCTATCCGTTGTTTCTGGTGGCACTGCTCGGCGGCCCGCGTCTGGCATTTCGCCTGTGGAAAGATCATTCCTTCAACTTGCGCAGTGTGACCGCCGCGACCCGCGTGCTGGTGGTCGGCGGCGGCGAGGCAGGTGAGGGTGTGGTGCGTGAGATGTTGCGCGATGGCAGCTATCTGCCGGTCGGGATTGTCGATGACGATGGACGGCTTGCGCGCTCGCGCATCCATGGCGTACCGGTGTTGGGCGCTATCGACGATATCGCGCAGGTCGTGCAACGACGCGACGCCGACATCATCATCATTGCCATTCCGACCGCCAGCAGTGCCCAGATGCGGCGCATCGTCGAACGCTGCGAGGCGAGCGGCAAACCCTTTCGCACCCTCCCGCAGCTGCACGACATGGTCTCGGGTCGCGTCAGCATGAACGCGCTGCGCGAAGTAAAAATTGACGACCTGCTGGGGCGCGACAAAGTGGTGTTGGACTGGCTCAAGGTGCAATCAGCGCTGGCCGGGCAAGTGGTGCTGGTCAGCGGAGGCGGCGGCTCGATAGGCGCGGAGCTGTGTCGCCAAGTGGTGGCCTTGGGCGTCGAGTGCCTGGTGGTATTCGAACAGTCCGAGCACAACCTCTATCTCATCGAGCGCGAACTGCGCGCGGCGTATCCCCATAGCAAGTTGCAATTCGTACTGGGCGATGTCTGCGATCGCGCTGCGGTCGAACACGTTTTCGCGCGCTGCAAGCCCGCGCTGGTGCTGCATGCGGCGGCTTATAAGCATGTCCCCATTCTGCAGACCCAGGTGCGTGAGGCGGTGCGCAATAATGTGTTTGGCACGCTCGAAATGGTCGATGCCGCCGAGCGTCATGGCTGCGCGAGCTTCGTATTGATCTCGACCGATAAGGCGGTGCGGCCGAGCAGCATCATGGGTGCCACCAAACGTTTGACCGAACTCCTGTGCGAGACGCGCAAGCGGCGCGCCGCGACCAAGTTCATCACGGTGCGCTTCGGTAATGTGCTCGGTTCAGCCGGTAGCGTGGTGCCCTTGTTCCAACAGCAGATTGCCCAAGGCGGCCCGGTCACGGTCACCCATGCCGAGGCGTGCCGTTATTTCATGACGATAGCCGAGGCGAGCCAACTCATCCTGCAGGCCGCCACGGTCGGCAGCGGTGGTGAGATTTTCGTGCTCGACATGGGCGAGCCGGTCAATATCACTTATCTCGCCGAGCAGATGATTCGCCTGTCGGGGCGCGAGCCTGGCGTTGATATACAAATCGTCTACACCGGTTTGCGGCCGGGTGAGAAGCTCAACGAAGAATTATTCCTCGCTGCCGAACGATTGACGCCGACCCGCCACGACAAGATGCAACTCGCGCAGCATGTCGAGGTCGAGCCCCGTCAGTTGCAGGAACTGCTGACGGCGCTGGCGCGTGCCGTTGAGAGCTTCGACGAGGCGCAGATCACCAGTCTGCTGCGTCAGGCGGTGCCAGAGCTGGGTGTTATCCAACCCGGCAGCGCCGAGGCCGCCAACGTCATTGCGTTTAACCGGAGCGTTTGATGCCCATGAAAATCAGAAAAGCCGTATTTCCCGTCGCCGGTCTAGGCACCCGCTTTCTGCCGGCGACCAAGGCTAATCCCAAGGAAATGCTGCCGGTCGTCGACAAGCCGCTGATCCAGTACGCCGCCGAGGAAGCGGTGGAAGCGGGCATCGAAGAGCTCATTTTCGTCACCGGACGCACCAAGCGTTCGATTGAAGACCATTTCGACAAAGCCTACGAGCTTGAGAACGAGCTGGAGAAGGCCAATAAGCAGAAGTTGCTCGACATCGTGCGCAACATCCTGCCGGCCCATGTGTCGTGCATCTATATACGCCAGGCGGAGCCCCTGGGCCTCGGTCACGCCGTGCTGTGCGCGCGCCCGGCGGTCGGCAACGAGCCCTTCGCAGTGTTGCTGGCCGACGACCTCATCGACGGTCACGGCAGCGGTTGCATCAAGCAGATGGAGGAAATGAACGAGCAGCACCAGCTTGGCGTCATCGCCGTGCAACCGGTGCCGCGCGAGGACACCGATAAATACGGCATCGTCGCCACCGAGACCATCAACGATCACCTAAGTCGCATTACCAGCATCGTCGAGAAGCCGAAACCCGATGTCGCGCCCAGCACCCTGGCGGTGGTCGGGCGCTATATCTTGCCGGGGGAGATCATGGGTATCCTCGCCACCACCCAGCGTGGCGCCGGCAATGAAATCCAACTGACCGACGGTATTGCTAGCTTGCTTGCGCGCCAGCAGGTGTTGGCCTATCAGTTCAAGGGCACCCGCTACGACTGTGGATCCAAGCTCGGCTACTTGCAGGCGACCGTCGACCTGGCGCTGAAACATGGGGAGGTGGGCGCGGATTTTGCCGCTTGGTTGGGCACGCGCAAAGGCTGAAGTCGTCGGGTCAGCTAGAAGATGTAGTCGAGCATCGCGCGTTTGCGCGCCAGTTCGGTCTGCAGGAAGCTGAGCGCGCGCAGCGAGTGCTCGTCCTCGGGTTCACTGGCGGCCGCAATCAGCGCCTCCAGTTCTTGCACTTCCTCTTCCAGCTCATCGTGTTCGTTATCGGCGCCAAGCAGGGGGAAGAAGGATTCGAGCTGCTTGAGCTCTTTGACCAAGTCGTTCCAACCTTCCGAACGGGTTCCGGTTCTCATGTTTGGTGACC
>JANMJF010000698.1:0-4261 GCA_031371245.1 Pseudomonadota bacterium
GGCGCATTACGCTAGCGATATCCCGGCAGAGCAGGCCTGCCCTCTCACTCGATGTGCGCCAACACCTGGGCCAAGGGCCGGCGCTGCTGCGCAGTCACGCTCGCCGGCCGGCCATACCAGAACAGACCGACCGCGAATTCCCGCGCCGCGTGCACACCGAGCATGTGGAACAATTCAGGATCACGAGTGATGGCACCGGTTGTCCATTTTGTGCCGATGCCATCGGCCCACAGCGTCAACATCATGTTCTGCGCGGCGCAGCAGCAGGCGGCGTAGTCTTCCCGCTCACGCAAAGCATCATCGCTGTGCAAACAGGTCATGAGCAACCAACCCGGCACTTGCAACCAACGCTGGCGTTTGATTTCGGCCGCGCGATCGCCCCGCGCAGTGCGTACCAGCTCGGTATTGCGCTCAATAATCTGTTTGCGCGCGAGCGCGCCGAGCAGATAGAACCGCCACGGCTCGGTGCGATGATGGTTGGGCGCCCAGCTGCCGACTTCAATCGCACGTTCGATCAGATCGTCAGCGATGCGCTCAGGTAGAAAGTCATGGGTGGTGCGTCGATCGCGCAGCAGCGCCGCCACGGCATCGCTATGGGGTGGAGAATTTTCCGGCGTCCTGTCGTTCATCTAAGCTATTCCTTTTCCAAGCAATCATGCAGACATGTTAACGCCTCTGCGTCTTCGATGAAGTCATGTTACGGGTGCGCCCGCCGCCGTTATTGGTCTGTGCTGTTCGCCCTCTCGCTGGTGTTGGCGAGTGGCGTGGTAATGGCCGCCGACCTTGTTACCCAGCGCAGCGTCTTCAAGCGCGCGCGACTAGCCCAGATCAGCGGTGACTTTGCCCAGGCTCGGCGCTTGGCGGCCACGCTAGTCGCCTATCCGTTACAGGCCTTTCTGACCTACGAAGGTCTGCGTCGCCGCTTGAGCAACCTGCCCGAGGACGAGGTGCTGGCCTTTCTGCGCGAACAGCAGGGCAGCTACCTCGGTGAGCATCTGCGCACCAGCTGGCTGCGTGAACTGGCGCGCCAACAGCGCTGGAGCGCATTTCTGCGCGCCTATCGTGCACAGGACGACTTAGCCCTTCAATGTCAACAATTGAGCGCGCGTCTCCAAACCGAATCTGCGAGTGAAGTAGTGGCCGATATCCTGCTCCCATGGCAGGCCGGCGCGGTACGCGGCACCGTCTGTGATGGGCCGTTTGCAAAGCTCTATGCCAGCGGCCGTTTGAGCGATGCGATGCTATGGGAACGTGTAGCGCGCGCCATGAACAATGGTGATGTCACTTTCGCGCGTGGCGTTGCAGCGCATTTCAACGCGGCACGCTATCGCGATGCATTCGCACGCTGGCTGCGGGCAGTGACGACGCCGCAGGAGATTCTGCGCGCAGGTGATCTGGAGGACAGCCCAGAGAATCACGCCATCGTGTTGGCCGCACTGACCCGCCTGGCGCGCGACGACGTCGATGCCGCACGTGCCGGCTGGGCACAGCTGAACGCGCGCCTGTCTTTTTCGAACGAGGACCGCGCGTGCGCGGCGCGTATCATCGCCTTGGCCGCCGCCAACACCGGCCACGCGGCGCGCATCGCGTTGCTCGACGCGGTGCCCGCCGCAGGTGTCGATGTCGAGGTGCAGCGTTATCAGTTGCGCGAAGCCATCGCGGCCGAAGCCTGGCCGGAGCTCGTCCGCTGGACCGAACTCGACACTAAGATCCCCGATGAGACCCTGCGTTGGCGTTACTGGCGCGCGCGCGCCCTGGGCGAAGTTGGTCGCGGCGAGGAAGCCCGACTGCTGCTCACCGAACTGGCAGGCGAACGCGACTACTACGGTTTTCTGGCCGCCGATCGGCTCGCGCAGCAATACCAGTTCCGCGAAGTCCCGATCGCTGCGACCCGCGCCGAACTCGACGCGCTGGCCCAACGCCCAGGCCTGCGCCGCGCGCGCGAGTTTGATCTGACCGGACTTGCGCAACACGCTACGCGCGAATGGAATTTCGCAATGAAGCCGCTGGCGCCGCGCGAACTACAGATCGCAGCGGTCCTTGCCAGCCAATGGGGACGACCGGATCGCGCCATTCTGGTACTCGGCATGGCCAATGCCTACGACGATCTGCCGCTGCGCTTTCCGCTGCTCTACACCGAGTTGGCGCGCAAGCACGCGGCGCGGCGCGGTCTCGATCCGGCACGGGTGCTGGCCATCATCCGCGCGGAAAGTGCCTTCAATCCCAGCGCGCGCTCGCCCGTCGGTGCGATCGGCCTCATGCAACTCATGCCCGCTACCGGGCGTGCGACCGCACGCAGCGCGGGTTTGCGCTTCGACAGCGCTAAGAGTCTGCTCGACCCCGCGACCAACATCGCGCTGGGCACCGTCTATCTGCAGCAGATGCTGGCGCGCTACGATGGCAACTTCGCGATGGCGGCGGCGGCGTATAATGCCGGACCAGGTCGCGTGCGGCAGTGGCAGGGCGATCAGTGCGTCGCGACCGAGCGCTGGATCGAATCCATCCCCTTCACTGAAACCCGTGGCTACGTGCGGCGCGCACTCTTCTACGCCGCTATCTATCAGCGACGACTCGAGCGGCCCATCATGAAACTCCAATCGGTCATGCCCCCCATCCCGCCGCGCGATGCGCGTGGGTCTGATGTGTGCACACCGTGAGCCGGCCACGTATTGCGCTGTTCGGCGGCAGCGGCTTTGTCGGTACGGTGCTCGCCAATCAACTGGTGCGCGCCGATTACGGCGTGCGCATCTTCACCCGCGACCGGCAACATGCCCGCGCCCTGTGGTTATTGCCAGACACCGATGTCATAGAACTTGAGGTGGCCGACGAAGAGCGCGTTGCGCAGGCGCTGGTCGGCTGTACGGCGGCGGTCAACCTGATAGGCATCCTGAACGAGCGTCGCGACAACGGCGTGGACTTTCACCACGCCCACGTCGAAACCGTCGAGCATCTGATCAAAGCCTGTAAGCACGCACGCGTGCCCCATCTGCTGCACATGAGCGCGCTCAAGGCCGGCCCTGGCGCACCCAGCCACTATCTGCGCAGCAAGGGCGAGGAGGAGAAACGCCTGCACAGCGCCAGCGGCCGACAGTTTCGCAGTACCGTGTTGCGCCCATCGGTGATATTTGGACGGCATGATCACTTCCTCAATCGTTTCGCGGCACTGCTCAAGCTTGCGCCTCACCTGTTACCGCTGACCGCTTGCGAGGCACGTCTACAGCCGATCTATGTCGGCGATGTGGTCGCGGCCATTCTGGCCTTGTTACGAGCCACCCCAAGCAGTGGCAGCACGGTGGTCGAGATAGGCGGGCCGGAAACCATGACCTTGCGCGCCGTGGTCGAATACGTCGCGGCGCTGATCGCGCGACCGACCACCATCGTGCCGCTAGGCGGAGCGGCCGCCAGTCTGCTGGCCTGGGCTATGGAATTCATGCCCGGCAAACCCTTGACGCGCGACAACCTGCGTTCCTTGTCAGTAGCCTCGGTTTGCGCGGGCGTCAACGGGCTGGTGACGCTCGGCATCCGCCCAACTCCGCTCGACGAAATCGTGCCTGGCTATCTTGTCGACGGTAGCCTGCGTGGGCGCTACGAGCGCTATCGGGTCGAGGCCGGGATCGCCCGTCGTAACGGCAGCAACGGTCCGGCAGCGCGCGGCGACTGACCGGGCTGCGCATGAAGATTTTCCAGGTCGGCGGCGCGGTGCGCGACGGCTTGCTCGGGCGCGAAGTGAGCGATCGCGACTGGCTGGTGGTGGGCGCCAGCGCCGAGCAATTGCTGGCCCTGGGTTATCGCCAGGTGGGGGCTGACTTTCCGGTTTTCCTGCATCCCGTCAACCACGAGGAATACGCGCTGGCGCGCACCGAGCGCAAGTCCGGACACGGCTACAAAGGCTTCGTCACCGACGCCACACCGCAGGTCACGCTTGAAGAAGATCTGGCGCGCCGCGACTTCACCATCAATGCCATGGCGCAGGGCGACGACGGCGTCATCATCGATCCCTATGGCGGACAACGCGACCTCGCCGCAGGTATCCTGCGACACGTCACTGCGGCCTTCACCGAAGATCCCTTACGCGTATTACGCGCCGCACGTTTCGCTGCACGCTTCGGTTTCGCGATTGCCGACGAGACACAAGCTTTGATGGGTGACATGAGTCGCGCCGGAGAACTCGCAACCCTGGCCCCGGAGCGGGTGTGGCAAGAGCTGCGCCGCGCGCTCATGGAGCCCCATCCCGAATTGTTTATCGAAGTACTGCGCCGCT
>JANMJF010000742.1:0-5058 GCA_031371245.1 Pseudomonadota bacterium
CGTATTTGGATCTGAGATTCCCATCGCCGGCGTGGCGGGCGATCAGCAGGCCGCGCTGTTCGGACAGGCCTGTTTCGTACCGGGCATGGCGAAATGCACCTATGGCACCGGCTGTTTCATTTTGATGGCGACCGGCCGCCAGCGCGCGCGCTCAACCCACGGTCTGCTGACAACGGTCGCTACCCGCATCGACGGCATCACGGAATACGCGCTCGAAGGCAGCGTGTTCATGGGCGGCGCCATCGTGCAGTGGTTGCGCGATGGACTCGGTATCGTGGCGCACGCGGCCGACATTGAAGCCTTGGCGGCGAGCGTCACCGACAGTGACGGTGTGGTGCTGGTGCCGGCCTTCACCGGCCTCGGTGCGCCGCACTGGGACCCCGCTGCGCGCGCACTGCTGATCGGCATGACCCGTGGCACCACCCGCGCCCACATTGCGCGCGCGGCCCTCGATGCCATCGCCTGGCAGGTCGCCGATGTCGGCGCAGCCATGACGGCCGATGCCGGCCTCGCGCTCACCGAGCTACGCGTCGATGGCGGCGCCAGCGCCAACGATCTGCTGATGCAGATCCAGGCCGATGTGCTCGGTGTGACTATCGTGCGAGCGCACCGCCAGGAATGCACCGCCCATGGCGCCGCGCAGCTCGCTGCGCTCGGTGTCGGCCTGGTGCGCGATCGCGCCGAACTGGCCGCCGCCTGGCAGGCCGCAGCGCACTTCACGCCACCGGCTTCGGCGGCACGCGTCGCGGCCGGCCGCCACGACTGGCAGCGCGCAATAGAACGCGCGCGCGGCTGGTCGCAATAACACCATGCAGCGCGCCGCCTTCCTCGCCAGTGCGACCACGCGACGTTTGCCCTACGACGCAATCGTCATCGGCGGCGGCGCCAACGGCGCCGGCATCGCCCTGGATTGCGCCAACCGCGGTCTCGAAGTTCTTTTGCTGGAACGCGCCGCGTTTGGCTGCGGCACTTCTTCGCGCAGCAGCAAACTCATCCACGGCGGTATCCGCTATCTCGCTCTTGCGCAGTTCGGCCTGGTGCGCGAGGCCCTGCACGAACGTGCACTGCTGCTGCAAAATGCGCCCGGTCTGGTCACGCCACTGCCCTTCGTGATCCCCGCCGCGACGCGCTTCGAGCTCTACAAGTTCGCGGGCGGACTGAAGCTCTACGATTGGTTGGCGGGCGCGCACAAGCTGGGTGACAGTCGGGTCTTGAGCGTCAGCGAAACGCGGCGCCTGGCACCGCAACTGGGCCGCGCACCACTGGCCGGCGGTGTGCTCTTCAGCGATGCGCAGTTCGACGACACACGTCTATTGTTCGCGATCTTGCACAGCGCGGCGGCACGCGGCGCGACCTTGCTCAATCACATGGCGGTGGTGGCCTTGTCCAGCAACCGGCGCGGCCAACTGCGCGGCGTCACCGCGCTCGATACCACCAGCGGGCAGCATCATGAGTTCGAAGCGCGCGTGGTGATCAATGCGACCGGGGTGCACGGCGATGCGGTGCGCCGTCTCGCCGATAACAATGTTCGTGCCGAAGTATTGCCGAGCCAGGGTACCCATCTAGTGGTGCCACGACGCTTCCATGCTTCCGACCACGCCCTGGTACTGCCACGCACACCGGACGGCCGCGTGATGTTCGTCATCCCCTGGCATGGCCAGGTGCTGCTTGGCACTACCGATACCGCGCTTACAAAATTCGACGATCCGCCGGTGCCACTGCAGCAGGAAATCGACATGATCCTGGCCGTCACCGCCCGCTATCTGCACCGCGCGCCGGGTCGTGCCGATGTGCTGAGCAGCTTTGCTGGTCTACGACCGCTGGCCGCCGCGCCCGGTAGTGGCCGCTCGTCGAAGGTCTCGCGCGAACATGCGATCACAGTCGATGAGTCGGGCCTGGTGACTGTCAGCGGCGGCAAATGGACGACTTATCGGCGCGTCGCCGAGCAGTGCGTGGACGGGGCGCTGAAAAGCGTCGGCCTGCGGGCCTCGGCGGCCCGTACCGAGCAACTTGCGCTGTTGTCGCAAGATGCTCAGCGCGGTGGTGTGGATGCGCTTGGCTTTCCTGCCCGCGGCGTGGCCCAGATCGCGACTGAGCAGCCAGCACTGGCCGCCACACTGCACGAGGCCTTGCCCTATAGCGGCGCGCATTTTGCCTGGGCGGCACGCGCCGAGATGGCCTTGACCGTCGCCGACGCGCTGGCCTATCACACTCGCGCCTTGTTCATTGATGCCCGCGCTGCGGCGGACATCGCACCACGCGTCGCTGCCATCATGGCCGCCGAGCTCGGCCAGGATGGGCCGTGGATCGCGCGTGAAACCCAACACGCGCGCGAAGTCGCGGCGCGCTTTACCCTTACTCCTACGCCAATGCGCGAAACGCGCGGCTGACATTCAGGGCACGGAAGCGCGGGGGAAATTCAGCGGTTGGCGACGGCGCGCAGCTCACCAGGCAGACCCGCGCGGGCAGTGGCCAGGTTGCCATAGAGGTGACTCAGAATATCGCGCCCTTCGGCGCTGCGTTCGAGATAACTGGCGGCGACGCCGATGTAGGGCGCCACGCTCTTGTCGAAGAAAGTCGGGTAGGCCGTCAGCAGATCACCCGGGCGGTTATAGCCCAAGGTGTTGTTGAATCCGACCTCTTCGAATTCATAGAAGATCGCCGACAGTTTGCTCAGGTAACGCGGGTCGCTCAACTGCCCGATCAGATCGGCGGCACGCACCAGTCCGGGGAAATCGTCGGTCTGGGCATACCAGGGATCGTCGGGTACCGGAAAGCGCGTGCGTTCGATGCAGGCATTGACGAAACACGTGTCGACCAGGTCGCTGTCGAAAAAGTGTTCGTCGATGAAACGCTTGCCACGATTGACATGGACAGGCATCAATACCGCGTCACTGGTACCGACCACGGCGCGGAAGGTCTGGCCCTCAAGTCCGCTCGCAAGCGCAGTGGAACTGTCGGCACGACACAGACCGCGAACATAGCCGATGTCGTGACACAACAGCGCGATGACGGTATTGCACCAGGTTTCCGGCGACACCCCCCGCTCGCGATCTTGTTTGGCCTTCAGGATCTGCAGGCCGACCAGGGTGACATGGGCGGTATGTTCGACATTGTGATAGAGCGCATCGCTGCGCGCGATGGTGGCCAGCGCTGTGTGGGCGACCGTCACGGCGAGATCGAGCCGCGCGCCCGAGGCGCGTGGGTACAGCGCACGAAAATGCTCGGTGGCACATTCGCTGACTATCGATGTCAGCACAGTGGTGACGTTCAACATATCGGGCGCGTCACTTTCTCGGTAGTACTTGGGCCTTCTGATCCATCACACAGCACCTTACGTTGGGTGCGCAGTATAGGCACGCCGTGCTGGACTGTCCCTGGGCAGCGGCCGAACTGTGACAAACTTGAGGTATTGCTAGCGACGCTTGTGGTCGCTCATTCAAGACTCGGACGGCCCGCGATCTGTCATCACATCATGCGCGCCAGCGCTCGTTTGGCCGCAGCTTGAACGACTTTTCGCCACTGTCGAGCGCGGCCGACGGGCGCGCTTGAGCGCGCTTGCCGCTGGGGATGTGAAATTCGGCGTTGCCGGTGTAATAGCCCAGCAGATGCAGGAACTCCTCGTCGAGTTGTGCCACCGTTTCCGGCCACAGGGCCGCGTTCCAGTTGACCTGCGGACGCAGCCAGCGCAGCACGTAATACGGGAGGATTGCCGCGCGTCGTGTATCACGACTGCTGTTGGCGCCGGTCTGGTGCCATAGACGTCCGTCCATCACCGCAATTGAACCGGCCGGCGCTTCGACGCCGACCGTCTCATAGCTCTGCTGCGGATCGGGATTGTGGCCGTGACGGTGTGAGCCCGGCACATAACGGGTGCCGCCATTTTCCTCGGTCATGTCATCGAGCAGCCAGCCGACGACGCAGGCCAGGGGCCGCGCTGGCCACGGCGGCAGCACATAACCCTGGTCGGCGTGCATCTCCATGCGCTTGTTGCCGGGCTCGGTAATGTTGGCGCTGCAATTGGAAACCATAAAATCTGGCCCGAGCAGATGGCGCACAAAATCGAGCGCGACTGGGTGCCGTGTCAGTTCGACGAACACCGGATCGAGATTCAGCAGATGCCACACGCGTATATTGCGGTCGTCGGGATCGAAGGCGAAACCGCGGGTCCCCACCTCGTCCTCTTCGCTGACGGGAATTGCGTCGTAGAGGCGACGTCTGACATCGGCCGTCTGCTGCGGCGTCAACACATCGCGCACAATAGCGACACCGTAGGTTTCGAGATCTTGACGGGCGTGTGCCAGATCGACAGTGGCAGTAGCGGCGGTACTCATGGCGTGATTGCTCCTTTCTCGGGTTCAGAAACCAGGGTTTTTAGCGGCGAATTGCGCCAGATCGATGTTCTCGCCGATCAGCAGATCGCTGCGTTTCAAGAAACGCGGCTCGAAGAACCACACCAGCAAGGGCAGTACGATCAGCGACAACAGCATGTTGATCAGCATTACCGCCACCAACAGGATGCCCATGTCGGCCATGAATTTCAGATCGGAGAGGAAATACCACGGCACGATACCGATCAACATGATGGTGGCGGTAAACATGATGGCTTTACCGGTGGTGGTCATGGCCGCGACGATAGCCTTCTTGACGTCGTGGTCATGGGCGGAATATTCCTCGCAGATACGCGACAGCAGATAAATGCCGTAGTCGATGCCGACACCGACCCCCATTACGGCGACGATGCCGGCATTGACGTCCAAGCCGACACCCAGCATCTGCATTGCCGCGACCAGGTAGATATTGGATAGATTGACCGGGATCAGCAGGATGAGGGCGGCGACCAACGAGCGGTAGGCCCACACCGCCAGCACCATCACCGCCAGGTTGACCATCACGATGATGATAGTGTGATAACGCTCGACCACGTTGTTCATGGCCTGCTGCAGTGCGATCACGCCGGTGGCGAGACGCACGGTGAATTCCGCGTGCTCGACGCCGACCGTGGTGACAGCGCGTTGCGCTGCGGCCAGCGCACGGTCGACGGTCTCCTGCTTGTTG
>JANMJF010000748.1:0-8529 GCA_031371245.1 Pseudomonadota bacterium
CCTGTTCGGCCTGGCGCGCCTTGGCCTTTTCATTCATCCACCAGGCGCTACCGACCGCCGCGCCACCCATCGACAGAAAGGCAAAGTTCGGCATGCCCGGGATCACGCCCATGCCGATCAGAACGCCACCGGTGACGATCAGACTTTTCGGATTGGCGAACAGCTGCGACATGATCTGCTCGCCCATGTCGGTGGCGGTCGAGGTGCGGGTGACCATGAAAGCCGCAGCGGTCGCCAGCAGCAGCGCCGGGATCTGGGCGACCAGACCGTCACCGATGGTCAGCAGCGTGAAGACCTTGGCCGCTTCCACTACCGGCATGTGGAACTGCACCGTGCCGATCACCAGTCCGCCGATAATATTGATAAACAGAATGAGGATGCCGGCGATGGCATCACCGCGCACGAACTTGCTGGCACCGTCCATCGCACCATAGAAATCGGCCTCGCCCGACACTTCACGGCGGCGCGTGCGGGCTTCCTCCTGGCCGATAAGGCCGGCATTCAAGTCGGCGTCGATGGCCATCTGCTTGCCGGGCATGGCGTCCAAGGTGAAACGCGCGCTGACCTCCGAGATGCGACCCGCGCCCTTGGTCACCACCACGAAATTGATGATCACCAGGATCGCGAAGACCACAAAGCCGACCGCAAAATTGCCGCCCACCACAAAATCGCCAAAGGCCTTGATCACTTTGCCGGCCGCGCCGGTGCCGCTATGACCATGCAGGAGCACCACGCGCGTCGATGCGATATTGAGCGCCAATCTGAGCAAGGTCGCGATCAGGAGCAAGGTTGGAAAGGCCGCGAAGTCGAGCGGGCGTTTGGCATAGATACTCGCGAGCAGCACCACCAGTGCGAGCGAGATATTGAAAGTGAAGAGAATATCGAGCAAAAAAGGCGGCAGCGGAATGACCATCATGGCCAGCATCGCTATCAGCAGGATGGGCGCGCCCACGCCCCAGCGCTGCATATTGCCGAAGATGCTGTTGCCGTTCGCGGCGGTGGTCAAGGTGGCCATAGGGTGTTGCTCAGTAGTGCATGTCGTCGGGGATCGGTAGATCGACTGGCGGCGTCAGCGCGTCATTACCGGCCCGCAGCTGGAACACATAGGCCAGCACGCGCGCCACGGCGACGTACAGACCGGCCGGGATCTCGCGATTGAGTTTGGTGGTGTGATAAATCGCCCGCGCCAGCGGCGGCGCCGACATCACCGCGATGCCGTGGCTGGCGGCCAGTTCACGGATATTGCTGGCGACCAAATCGACACCCTTGGCGACCACGATCGGCGCGCGCATGGTGTCGGGTTTGAACTTCAGTGCTATCGCATAGTGCTGCGGATTGGTGATGATGACATCGGCCTTGGGCACTTCGGCCATCATGCGCCGGCGTGACACTTCCTGCTGCATGGCGCGAATGCGGCCCTTCATTTCCGGTGAGCCGTCGGTCTCTTTCAGCTCATCGCTTACTTCCTGACGCGACATGCGCAACTGCTTGCCGTGCTCCCAGAGCTGCAGGGGCACATCGATGCAGGCAATGGCTATGGTTGCCGCGCAGCAAGTTAGAAAAATGCTGTACACCGCCTCGGCACTGGCGGCGAGGCTATCGGCCAGATGGCCATGACTGAGATCCAGCAGCACCGGTAACTGCGCGCGCAGTGCGACGATGGCGAAACCCAGTATCAAGCCGAACTTGGCCACTGCCTTCAGCATTTCCATCACGCCGTGGGGGCCTAACACGCGTTTCAAGCCGGCCCATGGATCGAGCCGTGAAAATTTCGGTGCCAGCGCGTCGATAGAAAAATTCCAGCCACCGAGCGCCAGCGGCCCGGCCACTGCCACCAGCCCACCGACCACCAGCACCGGCGTGACCGCATGCAGACCGGTGACGAGGGTATCGATGAGGCGCGTCGGCAGCAGCTTGCTGGAGAAAATCTCGGCATGCGACAGGCGCAGACTGTCGCGCATGATCGCCGCCAGGCTGTGCATCAGCTCAGCGCCACCCATGTGCAGTACCAGCGCACCGCCGAATAGCACGAACACCGTAGTCAGTTCTCGCGATCGCGCAATCTGGCCTTTGTCGCGCGCTTCGCCCTGGCGCTTTTCGGTGGCTTGTTCTGTGCGTTCCTGGCCGTCGTCGTTTTCAGCCATGATCAACGTGCCTCAAGCACGGCGCGGATCACAACGAAGGCGGCGTCGAACAGTTCGAGGCTGATCGCGCGCACGTCATCGAGGGTCAGACTGACGATCATGATGCCGGCCAGGATGGTCACCGGGAAACCGATGGTAATGATGTTTAACTGCGGCGCGGCGCGCGTCATGACACCAAAGGCCAGATTGATCGCAAGCAGCGCTATCACTACCGGCAACGACAACAGCAGTGCGCTCGCGAACAACGTGCCACTCCAGTCGACGATGATGTCGGCACCGGCGCTGCTCAGACCGATGGGGCCGATGGGCAGCAGCGTGAAGCTGTCACCCAACAGTTTGATCAGGACCAGATGGGCGTCTGAGACAAAAAATATGAGGCTCGCCAGAATCACATAGAGATGCGCCAGAACCGGCACCTGGGTGCCACTGGTAGGGTCGACCATGGCCGCGAATCCCAGTCCGGTTTGCTGCGCGACAAACTGGCCGGCAAATTCGAAGACCATGAAGGTCAGGCGCAGCACCATGCCAATGGTGGCGCCGATGATGACTTGCTGGACGACGGTCAACAGCCCGGTGGCGGTGAGTGGCTCGATGGCCGCGACCGGCGCCAGCACCGGTGCCAGCACACTGGTAATAGCCAGCACCAGGATCATGCGCACGCGCATCGGCAGCGCCCGCGTGCCAAGCACCGGTGCCGCCATGACGAAGCCGGCGATCCGCAGGAAGGGCCACAGCCACTGCGCCAGCAGCGCAGTCAGAGTCGCCTGGGATATCGAGATATTACCCACTGCCGTGCCATCGTTCCCGTCAGCCAACTAGGCTCGGGATCGACTGAAACAGACGCACCGTGTAGTCGCTGAGTGCGCCCAGCATGTAGGCGCCAGCCACTACCAGCACGCCGACCGTGACTAGCAGTTTGGGTATGAAACTCAAGGTCATTTCATTGATCTGAGTGGCGGCCTGAAACAAGCTGACCAGCAGACCGACCGCGAGCGCCGGCAACAGCAGCACTGCCATCAGCAGGATGGTCAGATGCAACGCGTCATTGCCCAGCGTAATCACGGTCTCTGGTGTCATGTCGGCATCCTGGTCTCAGGTGTAAAAGCTGGCGGCCAGGGTGCCGACGATCAGGGCCCAACCATCGACCAGCACGAACAGCATGATCTTGAAGGGCAGCGAGATGATCAGTGGCGAGAGCATCATCATGCCCATCGACATAAGCACACTCGCCACCACCAGATCGATGATGAGAAACGGCAAGAAGATCAGGAATCCGATCTGAAAGGCGGTTTTCAATTCGCTGGTAATAAACGACGGCGCCAGGATCGTGAACGGCAGAGCGTCACGGTCCTTATAGGCCTCGTGGCCGGACATTTCGGTAAACAGCGTGATATCAGATTCACGGGTCTGTTCAAACATGAAGCCGCGCACCGGCACCGCCGCGCGCGCCAGCGCCGTGTTGACGTCGAGTTTTTCATCCAGATAGGGTTTGACCGCGTCGACATACACCTTGTCGGCCACCGGCGACATGATGAAGAAAGTCATGAACAGCGCGAGTGCAACCAGAATCTGATTCGACGGCGTCTGCGCCGTACCGAGCGCCTGACGCAGGATGGCGAGCACGATGATGATGCGCGTGAAGGAGGTCATGGCCAGCATGATGGCCGGCAGTACGGTCAAGGCCGTCATCAAGAGCAAGACCTGCAAGGTCAGCGTATAGGTCTGGCTGCCATCGCCTTGGGTCGTGATCGAGAGTGCCTCCAGGCCCTGGGCGTGGGCGCCAGTCGCGAGCATGAGCAGAGCAAGCAGCAGCAATGCGCGGCGCATTACACGGTCTCGCTCGCGCATTGCTGGCCAGCGGCACGCAGGGCGTCGTCAAACATCGGTGCTGCGGCACCATTGAAACTATGCAAGGTCGCGATGCGGCCCGGCGACAAGCCCAGCAACACCCGACGACCATCGACTTCCACTAATAACAGCTTGTCACGTGTGCCGAGCGCCATGCCTTCGATGACACGGATATGACCGCTACCCTGCGGGCGAATCGCCTGCAGGCGTCGCGCGGCCCAGGCCGCAGCGACGATCATACCCAGCACCACACACAGCCCGAGCACGACCTGCAGGGCCTGCCCGGCGGCAACCGGCGCTGTGCCAGCCGCCACACCCAGGCTGGGTAACAGCGCGAGTGCGACGATCGTTTGTTTGCAAGGTAAGGGGCGCATCGCGGCGTGACTCAGCTCAGCTTGCGCACGCGTTCGTGGGCGCTGATCACGTCGGTCAGGCGAATGCCGAATTTTTCGTTCACCACCACCACTTCGCCGTGAGCGATGAGAGTGCCGTTGACCAGCACATCGAGCGGTTCACCGGCGAGTCTGTCGAGCTCGACCACCGAGCCTTGATTGAGTTGCAGCAGGTTGCGGATCGCGACCTTGGTGCTGCCTATCTCGACGGTCAGCATGACCGGGATCTCAAGAATATTGTCGAGACTGCCCGGCGGCAGATGGGCGGCGGCTGCGTCGGCATCGAGATCGCGCAGAGGTGCCGGCGCGGCCTCGGTGATGACACCGCCCCGCTCGGCGAGGGCCGCGCCCGACTCACCATCGATGTCATTCTGGGCTGGTTCGCTCATTTGCGTGCTCCGAGTGCAATGATCGGCGGCATAAGATCGCCGTGGCGGATGGGTTCAACGACTTTCAGGGCGGCCTTGCCTTGCGAGGCGCCATAGACGCCGCGAAACACCGGCACGTCGTCGACACGCGCGACCACCGTCGGCGGCAGATCGACCGGGAAAATGGTGCCCGCTTTGAAGTCCATGACCTCGCGCAGGGCAATGCGTTTACGCGTGAGCGTGGCGTTAAGCGCGACTTCGGCGCTCTTGATTTCTTCGCGCAGGACAATCGCCCAGCGCTCATCTTTTTCCATCACATCGCCCTGCACGCCGGCGTCGAGCAGTTCGCGTATGGGTTCGATCATCGAATACGGCAAGGTCACGTGCATATAGCCCGAACCGGACTCGAGGTCGATATGGAAAGTCGACACCACCACCACTTCGCTGGGCGTGACGATATTGGCGAACTGCGGGTTGACCTCGGAGTTGACGTATTCGAATTTAACCGGCATGACCGGTTCCCACGCTTCCTCGAGATCGGCAAATATGATGTCGAGGAAACGTTTGACGATACGCATCTCGGTGGTACTGAAGTCGCGCCCTTCGACCTTGTTGTAGAAGCGCCCTTCGCCGCCGAAGAAACAATCCACCAGCGAGAAGATCAGCTTGGGGTTACACACGATCAGTGCCGAACCTTTCAGCGGCCGCATGCGAATAATGTTCAGATTCGACGGCATGAGCAGCGTATGCACGTACTCGCCGAACTTCGACAGTTGGATGCCTTCCAGAGAAATCATCGGCGAGCGCCTGAGCATGTCGAACAGACTCTGGCGTAAATTGCGTGCCAAACGCTCGTTGATCATCTCGAGCGTCGGCATGCGACCACGCACGATGCGGTCCTGAGTGGTGAAATCATAGTGCTGGGCCGAGCCCGGCAGTGGCGCTTCGTCGACCTCGGTTTCAACATCGCCGCTGTCGACCCCCGACAGCAGCGCGTCGATTTCGTCTTGAGAAAGCAGATCGGAATTGGCCATGGCTAGTGTCCGCTCGGTGGGGTGCGGTTGCTCAATGCATCACGAAGTTGGAGAAGAAGAGATCCTCAACGCCGGGTTTACCGACCTGCGCTTGCAACACCGCCTGCACTGCCGCGAGTGCGTCGGCGCGCAGTTTTTCCTTGCCTTCGTTGGGCATCAAGTCTTCGTAGACTTGGCGACTCAAGAGCAATACCAGCGCGTTGCGGATGGCCGGCATGTGCTTCTCGACAGCCTTTTCGATTTCAGGCTCCTTGGTCGCCACCGACAGTTCGCACTTCAGATATTTGGAGTGACCGGCGCGGTCGCTGAAATTGATGACGAACTCGGGCTTGATGTCGATGTAGACCGCTTCGTGAACTACCGCTTCCTCGGCGTGTTCGGCCGCGACCTTCTTGTCACCGCCCTTGAGAACAACTGCCACGCCGCCGCCGATAGCGGCTAACAACACCACGGCGGCGGCAATGATGATGAGTTTCTTGTTGCCACCGGCGGGGGCCGCGGCTGCTGCTGCTTGAGACATGATTGAGCTCCAGTATTCGATTTCGATGAAGCCTTTTGCAATCGGCATGCCACGGACGCAAGCGCGCGCCTGCTCTCAATAGCCGCTGCGGCATCGAGCCTCGGTCTGGATCTAAACTTCTGATCTTGAATGGAGTTTATCGACCGGCAAAAAACCGGCGGCGAGGTGGCACAGGATGGCGTGGCGATGGGCGTGACTAGGCAGGCCGCCACAGGCCGGATTTATGACGCTGGCGTCGGCCGTGCCGTCACCTCTGCCGACAACTTATTGACGGCCCGCGCCGGCACTTCAAACAAAGGCGTCGATCAAACCGATGCGCAGCGCGCGGGCCGGCGTGAGAGCAGCGAGGGGCGGCAGCTCGAAGTCAGATTCGCCATGCCCGGCATGGGCATCGAACGCGGGTTTGGCGTGCTGGCGTTCGGGCATCTGCGCGAACACACCGGCTTGGGCCAGTGATAAACCAGCATCGGCAAACGAGGCGCGCAGTCGTGGCAAGGCATCGGCCAGCGCTTCGCGCGTGGTGGCATGGCTGGCGACAAGCTCGATCTTGGCCTCGTCGCCGACCAGCGTGACCCGCACTTCGACCGGTCCCAGATCGGGCGGCGTCACGGCTATCTGCGCGCTGTGCACCTGTTCGCCCAACATGATGTTTATATGCTGGTTGAGACGCTCGCCAAACAATGCCGGTTGGTCGATGGGCAGTGCCCCCGGCTTGGTGGCATAGGCCTGGCTCGACACAGCGGCGTCCTGGTTGTGCGCGCCGTGTACGCCGGCCATCGCAGCGAGGGCCTGCTCGGCGCGCACTGCATTGCCAGCACTGCTGGTGAGATCGGAGAACAGCACCATGACGCCGTCGGCGTCGCTCGAGACGCTGTGCTCGCCACCCGCGGCACCCATCATTGTGTCCTGCAGGGTCGCGAAGGCAGCGGCGAAATCTTCCTCAACCGCGCCTGCCGCAGGCGCCTGCAGAGCCATCGCATTGTCCGCAACAGCACTGCCGACGGCGCGTCGCGACCCCAACTGCGCGGCAATCGTCGGCCGCAGTGCAGGCAATTCCTGCCCGCCAGTACTGGCCACCGCCAGCGCCGCCGTCGCGATCGGCGGCTCAGGATTGGCCGGCAGCAGCGTGCTCTGCGCCAGCAGCGCGGCGATGAAGGCGTCGCTCGCTGCGGTGTCGGTGGTGGCCGAATTATCGCTCGCGGCCGGGGTTTGCCCGCCGCTCCGTAATTCAACGGGCGTGGTGGGCAGGGCGTCGATGGCGGGCATTCTCTTCTCCGTGGCGGCTGCGGGTCTGCAGGACTCCGGCCGATATCAGCAAAGCCCATGCCACACGCGGGAGGCCCAAGTCACGGCCATGGCACAATTGCGCGCCCGCCACCGTCGCGACCAGTTCAAGGAGTTGATGACATGCCCATTTCGAACCGCAGCCGAGCGACGCGCCGACGCATTCTGGTGACAGGCGGGGCGGGCTTTCTCGGCTCACACTTATGCGAAGCCCTGCTGGCGCGCGGCGACGACGTGTTATGCGTGGACAATTTCTACACGGGCGCCAAGGACAACGTAGTACATCTGCTCGACCACCCGATGTTCGAGCTGCTGCGCCACGACATCACTTTCCCGCTCTATATCGAGGCCGACGAAATCTACAACCTGGCTTGTCCCGCTTCACCCATCCACTACCAGTTCGACCCCGTACAGACCACCAAGACCAGTGTGCATGGCGCTATCAACATGCTGGGACTGGCCAAGCGCATCAAGGCGCGCATCCTGCAGGCCTCCACCAGCGAAGTGCGACGGCGAGAGCGTGATCCGCGAGCACATCTTCGAAAACCGTTTCATGCATGCGCCCGAGCTGGCGCGGTTGGGAGCCGACATCACCGTCTCCGGCGGCGAGGCGCGGGTGCGCGGCGTCGACCGGCTGGAAGGCGCCCAGGTGATGGCCACCGACCTCAGGGCCTCGGTCAGCCTGGTGATCGCCGGCCTGGCGGCCCAGGGCGAGACCATGGTCGGGCGGGTCTACCACCTGGATCGCGGCTTCGAGCGGCTGGAGGAGAAGCTTGGCGCCTGTGGGGCCAATGTCCGCCGCATCAAGGGCGACGGCCCCGGCGATCTCGAGGACTGATCATGGCCGCCTTCCAGCCGCTGCGTCTGCTGGCCCAGGACGCCGATGATCTGGCCGTGGTCTCGGCCGCCCTGCAGGATGCGGTGGCGAAGATCGGCGAC
>JANMJF010000755.1:0-4769 GCA_031371245.1 Pseudomonadota bacterium
GCGAATTCATTCGCACATTCTGGGATGAGCTCTGGAACTGAATGTGCGAATTTGTCGCACCTCCAGGGGCTTTGCTGCAAGGGGCAGGTAGAATCGTCGCCACCCATTCCATTGCAGGCAGGCACCCATGCCGCTTTTCGACCGTATCGAATCCCGCGCTTCCCAGGACCGGCTCGAACGCCTGATCGAGGCCCGCCTCGCACCGGACGCCGACACCCAGGCCATCGACGAGCGCATCTGGAAGCTGTTCGGCGAGCGCTGGACCGTGATGTTCACCGATCTGATCGGCTTTTCGCGCAACGTCGCCGAGTTCGGCATCGTGCATTTTCTGCAGACGATATATATCTCTCACCGCTTGTTGGTGCCGGCCCTGGAGCGTGGTGCCGGCATCCTGCTGAAGACCGAAGGCGACAGCATGCTGGTGATTTTTCGCAACCCCGGCGATGCGGTGTCTGCCGCCATCGACATGCAGCGCTGCCTGTCGGACTACAACGTGTCGCGGCCGCGTGCTGAGCATGTGCTATTGGGCGTTGGCATTGGCTATGGCGATGTGCTGCGCATCGGCGACGCCGATGTGTTCGGCGCCGAGGTCAATGCCGCTGCCAAGCTCGGCGAAGACACCGCCATGGCCGGCGAGATTCTGCTGACGGCGGCCGTACACGAGGCGATTGCCGCCGATGGACACGACGGCTTTGAAGCGCTGGCCGTAGCACCCGCCGGGACCCACGCCGCCTATCGGCTGCAGTATCGGGTCTGAGTTACGCAGTCGATCCACGCGCTAAGACTGGTGCAGAATGGGCGCTCGCGCAGATACAAAAAAGGTAGGGCATGACGCTTCCACACAATGGCCTGTGCGAATATCGCGTGACCGTCGGCCACGATTGGCTCGATTACAACGAGCATATGAACGTGGCCTTTTATCTCAAGGCCTTTGACGACGCCGGCGAGGCGCTGACCCTCGTCATCGGCATGGGCGCGCAATACACGCGCCGCACCAACAACTCCTGGGTCGCGCTTGAATCCCACATCACCTTTCAGAATGAAGCCGTGCTCGGCGACGAACTGCGCATCGAATCACGGGTGCTGGATTTCGACGCGAAGAAAATGCACCTCTATCAGGAGATGTTTCGCGGCACCGAGTTACTCGCCACCCATGAGCAGCTCGGTCTGCATTTCGATACCGGCGCGCGGCGCGGCAGTGCCTTCACGCCCGAAGTGCAGCGCCGTCTCGATATCCTGCACGCCGCTCAGAGCGCCTTGCCGCGACCCACTGCGGTCGGGCGCGCGGTCGGTCTCGCGCGCCGCAAGCCGAGCGCCTGAATTCACACACTGGCCTGGCAGCCTGCGGGTGCTGCGGGGTGGCAGCTTCAGAAGCGGCCGTCGCGCAGATCGTCGACGGCCTGCATCAACTCTTCGCGGGTGTTCATCACGAAGGGACCATAGCGCGCGACCGGTTCGTCGAAGGGCCGGCCCGCGACCACGATCACCCGCGCGCCTTCAGCGCCGGCCACCAGGGTCACCTGCTCGCCCGCCGACAACACTGCGAGCTGACGACGGCTGACGAAGGTCGGATCGTGATCGCTGACGGTCAGCGCACCCTGGTAACAGTAGACGAAGGCGTTGTGGCTGTGGGGCAAGGCAATGGTTTCGCTGCCGCCAGCGGTGAATTCGAGATCGAGATAGATCGGTTCGGCCTCGATGCCTTGCACCGGACCGCTGGCGCCGTGGTACTCACCTGCGATCACACGCATGCGATTGCCATTGGGCGTGGTGAGTTCAGGGATCTGCGCGGGGGGAATGTCCTGGTAACGCGGCGCCATCATTTTTGACCGCGCCGGCAGATTGACCCACAACTGGAAGCCCCACATCAGGCCGTCTTCCTGTTCCGGCATTTCGGAATGGAGGATGCCGCGACCCGCTGTCATCCACTGCACACTGCCCGCTTCCAACAGCCCGCTATTGCCCTGGTTGTCGGCATGGCGCATGCGTCCCGCCAGCATATAGGTGACGGTCTCGAAGCCACGATGCGGGTGTTCGGGAAAGCCACCGATGTAGTCGTTCGGATCGTCCGACAGGAATTCATCGAGCAGCAGAAACGGATCGAGTTCGGGTAGGGTCTGGCCACCGATCACACGGAACAGCCGCACGCCGGCGCCGTCGGACGTGGCCTGGCCCGGCACGACGCGGGTAACTACGCGGTCGGGAGAGGAGGGAGGATGCATGGGCGTGGGCTTCCAGATCGCAGTGCGGTCACGATACGCGCCAGCGCGCAGATTGGGAATGTGATGCGGCTGCGAGGGGTGATGACCGGAATGAATGTCCGAATGAATTCGGACCTACAGGGGGGCTTCGCTTCATCCCATTCTTCGATAGGATGCCCAGCCCAGCCACGGAAGCTCGAGTGACCCCAGCTTTGCCCCCAGACCGAACCCCGTTCCGGCAGTGTTCGAGGATCGCACCGTGAACGGGCCTGTCGCCGCCAGTGACGCTGCACCGGCGGCGCCGAGCTTTGCCACTGCCTTGCGCTACTGGTTGCACCTGGGCTGCATAAGCTTCGGTGGCCCGGCCGGGCAGATTGCGATCATGCATCAGGAACTGGTCGAGCGCCGGCGCTGGATCTCCGAAGGGCGATTTTTGCACGCGCTCAATTACTGCATGCTGCTGCCCGGCCCCGAGGCGCAGCAGCTGGCGACCTACATCGGCTGGGTGTTGCATCGTACGCCGGGTGGTATCGCCGCCGGTGTGGTGTTCGTGTTGCCATCCTTGTTGCTGCTCATCGGGTTGTCGTGGCTGTATGTCAGCTACGGCACGCTGCCGCTGGTGGCGGCGGTGTTCTATGGGTTGAAGCCGGCGGTTACGGCGATCGTAGTGCAAGCCGCCCAGCGTATTGGTAACCGCGCGCTGGCCAATGGCTGGCTATGGGGATTGGCCGTCGCGTCGTTTGTCGCCATCGTCTTCTTTCATGTGCCGTTTCCCACCATCGTGCTGACGGCGGCCTTGATCGGGCTCGCCGGTGGCCGTTGGTGGCCGGCTTTGTTCGCGCGTCGTGCTGCCCACGTCGCGCGCCGCGCGAGTCATGGCCCGGCCGTGATCGACGACCACACGCCGCGTCCCGCCCATGGCGATTTTCGCTGGTCGCGTTTGTTGACTCTGGCGACGGTTGGCGCGCTGCTGTGGGCCGTGCCGATGGCGGCGCTCTATGTCCTGCGCGGCGCAGCCGACACCCTCACGCAGATGGGTTGGTTCTTCACCAAGGCCGCGTTATTGACCTTTGGTGGTGCCTATGCGGTGCTGCCCTATGTCTATCAGGGTGCGGTCGCGCATTACGGCTGGTTGAGCGCGGCGCAGATGATCGACGGACTAGCGCTGGGCGAGACCACCCCCGGGCCGTTGATCATGGTGGTGGCCTTCGTCGCGTTTGTCGGCGGCCATGGCGCGGCGCTGGCGAGCGGGGCGAGCCCCCTTGCTCAAGCCATCCTGGCGACCCTGCTGGTGACATGGGTTACCTTTCTACCGTCATTTGTGTTCATCCTCGGCGGTGCGCCGCTGGTGGAATCGAGCCGCGGCGCGCTGCGTTTCACTGCGCCCCTGACCGCGATTACGGCGGCGGTGGTCGGCGTGGTATTCAGTCTCGCGGTATTCTTCGCGCACCATACATTCTGGCCGGCCGGGCTCGCGCAGCCACCGGACTGGCCGGCCATGCTGTTAGCGTTGGCGGCCTTCGTTGCCTTGTTGCGCCTGCGCGTCGGAGTGGTGCCGGTGCTGGCGGCTTGTGCGGTGGCCGGCATCGCCGTAAAACAATTTTTCTGATGTCCAGATGCGCGCCGCGCGCGTATCTGAACCGCCATGACGCGCCTTAGCCGAGGGAGATTTCCGCCGTGAACCAAACAACTCAAGATGGCGCTGATGACACGCAGGATCTAGTCGCCCTGATGGCCGACAGCGCGGCGGACTTCTGCGCGCGTGCCCTGCCGCGCTCACGACTGCGCGCGCTGCGCGGTGCGGCACCGGCCTTTGATCGTAGCCGCTGGCGAGAGATGGCTGAACTCGGCTGGGCCGGGCTGTTGGTACCTGAATACTGCGCCGGTCTAGGCGCATCGAGTAGTGCAGCGGCGGCGCTGTGCCGACATCTGGGCAGTGTCGCGGCACCCGAGCCGCTGCTTGAGACGGCGGTCGCAGCGGCAGTGTTGTTGAGTGACATCGCACCGGACGATGTGCTGTTGCCGGCCTTGATGTCGGGCGCGCAGGTGTTGGTGGTGGCGCTAGGCGCGCAACACGACGACCTGTTCACACAGTTACGGGTCAGCGTACACGGCCATATCCACGGCCTGAGTGGCACGCTGGATAACGTGCCGCTAGGCACCGATGCCGATGGCTGGTTGCTGCCGGGGATGCTCGGCGAGCAGCCGGCCTGGTTCCATGTCGCGCGCGGGGCGGTCGGCTTGCAGGTCGAAGATCTGCCGCTGGCCGATGGCAGTCGCGATGGCCGTCTGGTCTTGACTGAGTGTGCGGCGCGTCTGCTCGGGTGCGGTGAAGTGGCGCGCGACGGCGCGCTGTTCGCGCGTCAACAAGTCGAACTCGCGTCCAGCGCCTATTTACTCGGTCTCGGCCATGCCTTGTTCGCGCTCACCAGCGACTATCTCGCCACGCGTCAGCAGTTCGGCCAGGCGATTGGCAGTTTTCAAGTCATTCAGCACCGCATGGTCGATCTCTATCTGCAGCTGCGTCTGGCCGACGCGGTGGTGGCGGAGAGCGCGACCCTGATCGAA
>JANMJF010000768.1:0-5075 GCA_031371245.1 Pseudomonadota bacterium
CGGCTTCATGAAACAGCGCGCGCCGAAGGGCGTGGTGGAATAAGCCTCGACAGCGGCGTCGCGACTCTGGCGCCGCTCATTGCTCTGCGATTGCGGCGCGCCAGCCGCCACGCTGCGAGCGAAGCGAGCCCGGCCAGCATCCGGGTATTTGGCTCGGGCACCGTGCGCGACACCAATAAGTCGGCCCGCACAGTCGCTGGCAGGTCATCGCTGAACGGCCCGGGTGTCGGCGGCAGCGGCGGCGGCTCGCCGATTTCCGTGAACATCTTGTTGTCGCCCTCGGTGCCGTCACCGGGCACGATATCGAACGTGAGATCGATCAGGTCGGGTGCGAGACCCGGCGCCGCCGTCGCTTCGTCAGTCGATTCATCAGTAGTTGATTCGTCCGTGACACTCGCTGGCGCGTCGACATCATGACCGCCCTCGACGAAGTCGTGGACGGCGTCTTGTTCACCGGTATCCCCGCTCGGCGACCAGACATGCAGGTCATCGCTGACCCCAGGCAAAGGCCAATTTGAATGCAAGCTCAGCAGTGCACCGCTGCTGGCACCCAGCCACCACGTGTGGGCGACCACGCGGTGGCGAATATGACGCGGACCGCCACGGGGCCCGCGTTTCTTTGCTTTACCGTGCTTGGCGCGCTTGGCATGCTTGGCGTGCAAGCGCACATGCTTCGCAAATATTGGTCCATCAAAACGCTGAAAATCGGCGCCGACAAAAGGCCGCGCTGCGACGTTGCTCGGCGCCACCACCAAAGTACCGAGCAGCAATGCCGCGAGCGCCGTCAGTGACAGCTTCGGCCAACGCCTCGCGAAGCGAGGTCTTTGTTCAGTGCAGTTCATCACTAGCTCCATGGTCGATGCAAAATTTCGCTGTTGCGCTCACTTCAAGCTCGAGGCCGCTGACACGGCGCCTTGAGATATCGGCGCCGCGTGATCTTCTTGCATGGCAACCTCAAACAAGAGGCGGGCGAGTCTACGGGAGCAAGATATGCGCCAAATATCCAAGTCACTGTTTATAAACAATGGCAGCAAAGTCTTGATGGCCAGGTTAGATGGTTAGCGTCGTTACCGAACGACAGATGCCACCGACGCGATAAGTGCGAGCGTGGATCACCTGGCTTGACAGTTCGCCCACCGTCCAGCCATTGTCGCCCTCACCCAATTTATGGAGTGCCCCAATGAAACTCGTTCCGCTCATGAACTATTACGCGCGGCTCGGCGCAGCCCTGCAGGTTGGCCAAGGCATGTACGGCAACCGCTTGATCGTGGAAGTTGACGGCGGCGAATTCGAAGGCCCACGCCTGAAGGGTGTGATACGCAAAGCCGGCTGTGCGGACTGGTTGACGATGGCCGATGACTACGGCCATCTCGACGTGCGCGCCACCTTTGAGACCGACGACGGCGCGTTCATCTATGTCGAATACATCGGCAAGCTGGAACTGACGCCGGCGGTGCAGGCCGCGCTGACAGGCGACGGCACCACTGAATACGGCGAGGCCTATTTCGTCACCGCGCCGCGTATGCAGACCGGCGACCCGCGCTATCAGTGGCTGAACAACATCATCTGCGTGGCGCAAGGCAAGATCAGCGCCGGGCGGGTCGACTATCAGGTGTTTCAGGTCGCCAACCACTGAAACACGCAGGCCGGGGGCGACGTTTAGAAGAAGCGATTCTCCCGCAGCGCCGCGCACAGTGTGCGATAGATACCACGTAGTTCTTCGCGGCGGGGCTGCGCGCCGCCTTTCGCCAGCAGGCGCCGCGCCAGCGACCCGCGCTTCAACAAGTCAGCGACATGCTCGCCGCCGACACCGGCCAGCGCACCATCGCGGGCGCACAGAGTCTGCCAGGCGTCAGCTGCCGTGCAGACCTGCGGGCCTAAGCCGAGCGCTGCCAGCACGGTTTGATCTTCAATTTGCAAATGTTCACCTTCGCGCAGGCTGCGTTCGAACAGGGTGGCGAGAACCGCCGTGGACGCTGCCGCCTGCGCCTCGCGCGAGCTGTGACGCTCCTCGTAGAGATCCTTCACCAGCGCCACCACCGCACGCGCTACCGCCAAGTCGGCACGCGGACTCTCCTGGGCATCGAGAATACGGATCTCGATCGCGCCGCGATCGAAGCGCGCAATCGCACCGCGCGAATTCAGCCATTCACCGTGTAGCACGCCTGCCGGATCATGGGGCGCGATGGCGCGGAACATCGGTTCGAGGATGCGGGCATGGTATTCGTCGATGCTAGCAACGCGATCGGGTATGACGCGGCCGGCAATCTCCGGCACGCGCTTTTGATTCAAGCGATAGGTGTCGAGCCGCGTATCGAGCAAGCCGCTGGCCTTGCCGTCGACATAGGGCGAGGCCGCGGCCAACGCCGGCAGCAGCGGCAGCGCAATGCGAATCGCATCATGCAGACGCACGAACTCGGCGTCATCAGCAAACGGCAAGTTGATATGCATGCTCTGCAAATTAGCCCAACCATGGCCACGGCAATTGAAGATGCGGTCGTAGGCTGCGTAAATCTCGTTCTGCTCGTGGGGCCACAAACGCTGCTCGGTAAGCGGGTCCATCCACGGATGCATGGGGCCCGGCAGGATGCGCGCGTTGTGTTTCGCCAGCAGCTTATCGATACGTGCAACTTCAGCGGAGAACAGCTCATCCAGGCCATCGAGACTCGGTGCCGGGCCATTGGTCTTCAGTTCGATGACATGTAAAGACAATTCATTCGACCAGGCGATGGGCCCATCGGCGAATTCATTGACCGCAGCGCCGGCCACATCGGCCAACAGCCGATCAGCAATGGCGCGCACGTCCAGGCTGTCGAGATCGACAATTGCGTATTCGATCTCGATACCGTAGGCGGCAAAGGCATGCAGCGCGGTGCGGGGCGTCATGGGATGTCGAACTCCAGGCGTTTGCGCGCGATGATGCGGCGGAGCATGAGCCCCATGATTTCACGGTACAACGCGTCTTTAAGAATCTTGTCCTCGTTACCGGCGTCGACATTGGGATTGTCGTTGACCTCGATCACCACGGCGCGACGGCCGATGCGTTTCAAATCCACACCGTAGAAACCGTCGCCGATCAGATTAGCGGCACGCACGGCAGCGCGCACAATATCGGCCGGCGCCTCGGCCACCGATAGCGTATCGACGGCGCCTTCGGCCGAGGTCTTGCCCGAGGCATCACGCTGGATCACCTGCCAGTGACTCTTGGCCATGTGATAACGACATACATACAGCGGGCGACCATCCAACACCCCCACGCGCCAATCAAAATCTGTCGGCAGAAATTCCTGCGCAACGACCAGATCAGAGCCGTCGAAGAATTTATCCAGGGCGCGATGCAGCTCTTGCGCGTCCGCGACTTTGATCACGCCGGCCGAGAACGAGCTGTCGGGCGCCTTCAACACACAGGGGAAACCGCACATGCCCTCCACGTCGTGAGCGTTGCCGCGATGCACGATGAGGGTCTTGGGGATGGCGACATCGTAACGGTCGAGCAATTCGGCCAGATAAACCTTGTTGGTACAGCGGATGATGGAGCGCGGGTCGTCGATCACCACCAGGCCTTCGGCTTCGGCACGGCTCGCCATGCGGAAGGTGTGGTGATTGACTGAGGTGGTCTCGCGAATGAACAGCGCGTCGAACTCCGCCAAGCGCCCGGCGTCGTCGCGGGTGATGAACTCGCAGGCCAGTCCGACCGCATCGGCGGCACGCTCGAATTTCTTCAGCGCGCGGGCGCAGGACGGCGGCATTTTCTCATTGGGATCGACCAGGATCGCGACATCGAAACGCGACGCAGCGCGGCGCCGGCGCACCGGACTGCCGCGACGGAAATGCGTTGCAGCCGCCTCGGCCACAAACGACCGATGCTTCTCCGGGATGTCATTAGCGCCCATCAGCATCACTGAGCGCAGCTCCCAGCGATTGCCGCTGCGTTCCAGGCGCGCGCGCAGCAGCGGTGCCGGAAACAGATCAAACAATGCTTTGGCCAGCGCGTCGTAACGCGCCGCCATGTTTTGTCCAAAATAGATCGACAGTTCAAAGCTCTTCGAACGCAGCGGCTTGAGCATGCGTTGAATGCGCTCATCGAGATCTTCCGACAACGCTCGCACGACGCTACGCGAACGTAGATCCTGCAGCGTGCTGATGCTGGGCATCGGCCGATGACCACGCGCCTCGGCCAACAGCGAAACGTAATAGCCGGCCGTCTGGTAACGGTAAGACCGGCAGAGGTTGAAGACCTTGGCTGCACGCATCTCGCTGTAGCGCCGCTCGGTCAGGTAGTCGCCAGACGAAATGACTTCGACACCGGGGATGGTCAGTGGCCAGCGTTTGGGGTTGTCGACGATTAACAGGGCACTCATGGCTCGCGCTCCAATATGAGCAGACTGGCGTCATAGGTCATGACGCCGAGCAGGATGGCGCCGATCACGCGATCGATATGGACCCAGTACTTCTGGCCGACACCGACCGGATTCGGCACGTAAGGATCGGCCACGGCAATGCTGCGATCGTCGCGATTGTAGCCGGCCAGCACCACGAAGTGCCCGCAGGATTCGCCATGCACGTCATCCGCATCGTCGTGCGGCCCGGACACCCGTGCATGGCGGTAGAGATAGGTGAGATTGAGCCCGGCAATGACCGGCACACCGCGCTGTAACATGCCGCGCAATTCGGCGCGCGTCAGATCGGTGAAGCGCAAGCGCCCACCTCGTTGCAGGAATTCGCAATACCCCTCAACCGCAAACCGGAACTTTGCGCTGCGTTTGCGCGCCGCACGCTCGCGCAGCTTGGCGGCGATATCGGTGTGGGGGTCGGCGAACCAGGTCGGGTCGAAGAGATTGAGATTATAGGTGTAGATGGTGACATCGAAACCACGCTTGAGCGCGTCACAGGCGAGATGCACTTCCAAAGTACCGCCGCCTTCCAGCGGCGTAACCGAACTGATCACCTCCGCTAACCTGACGTCGAGCGCGTGGAACCGATAGAGCGCGTGCAGACAGGTCGGCCCGCAGGTGATGCCATCCGGCTGCGGCTCGATATCGACCGGCAATTCGAGAACGTCAACGGGCATGGCG
>JANMJF010000775.1:0-8969 GCA_031371245.1 Pseudomonadota bacterium
TCCGGATAGCGGTCGACCAGGGCAGACACCAGCGCCCGGCTGTTATCGACCGAACCATTGTCGAATATTAGGATCTCAGAAGGCTGCTCAAACGCCGCGAACGCCGCCAGCAAACTCGCCACACACGTCTCGATGTAGCGCGCCGAGTTGAACGAGAGGATGACGGCGGAAAATAGCGGGACCTTATTCATAGACTATCCGCGTATGGCGATGATCGATCGCGCGGCCATGAGCACCCGCCACGCACTGGATCAGGCGCCGGCCTTGCCGAGGAAGGCATCGAACATCAAAAGCGTCCACAACAAGGCACTGTAGTCACGCCGTCCCGATTGGTGTGCCTCGACCAGGTGGCGCAAGAAGGGCTCGTTGAAATAACCCGTGTTGCGCAGCCGCTCGCCAAGTACGGCACTGGCGATACGATCGCGCAGCGGGCCACGGAACCATTTGGCGAGTGGCACGGCGAAGCCCATCTTGGGCCGATACAGGATGTGCTTGGGCAGATGGCTTTCCAAGGACTTTTTGAACAGAAATTTGCCCTCGCCATGATGGAGCTTGAAAGCCGGTGGCAAACTCGAGGTCCATTCCACCAGTTCGTGATCAAGCAAGGGCACGCGCACTTCGAGCGCATGGGCCATGCTCGCGCGATCGACCTTGGTCAGAATATCGCCCGGCAGATAGGTTTTCAGATCGAGATATTGAACCAATGACAGGGGTTCATCGGTCGGCGCGCGGGCGGCATGACCACGCAACACATCCACTGCGCTGTGGCCCTGCAGTTCGCGGCGCAGCGCGGCTGAGAACAGGCGCGCGCGCAGTTCATCGCTGAAGATCGAAATCGTATGGAAATAGGCGCCGACCGCATCGCGTGCCAGGGATTGAAAAGTGGTTTTGGCGCGCAGAACGCGGGGCGCCCAATCGGCCTTCGGATAGAGCGCGCCGAGCGGACCGAACACCGCGCGGCGCACGTTCAAGGGCAGCAAGCGGCGCACGGTCTCCTCGGCCATATGCAGCTTATAGCGCCGATAGCCGGCGTGATTCTCGTCGCCGCCGTCACCGGACAAGGCCACCGTCACACGCTCGCGTGCAAGCTCGCACACCCGATAGGTCGGTAGTGCGGAGCTGTCGGCGTAAGGTTCGTCGTAGAGATCGATCAGTTTTTCGACCAAGCCGAAATCATCGGGATTGACCTGGCGGCCGTAATGCGTGGTGCCATACTGCTTGGCGACCTCGGCCGCATAGGCCGATTCATCGAAGGCCGCAATGTCGAAGCCTATTGAACAGGTATTGACCGGGGTGTTCTGTAAACCCGCCATCATCGCTACCACCGCCGACGAATCGACGCCGCCCGACAGGAAGGCACCAAGCGGCACGTCGGCCACCATCTGCGAGGCCACCGCCGCCCGCGTGCGGGCGAATAATTCTTCAGCCGCATCGCCAGCCGCGAGCTGGCTGTCGAGCCGAAATGGCACGTCCCAATAGGGCTGGGGTGCCGACATCGGCGCGCCGCGACGCAACGACAGGCTGTGGCCCGGTGCGAGCTTCGCCACCGCGCGATAGATGGTGCGCGGTTCTGGCACATAGCCATAGGCGAAGTACTCCTCCACTGCGCAGGGGTCGATATCCCGCGGCACCTCGGCACATAGCGTGATGGACTTCAACTCGGAAGCGAACAGCACGCGCCCATCGTTCAGCAGCGCGTAGTACAGCGGCTTGACGCCCAGATGATCGCGCGCCATGAACAAGGTCTCGCTGTCGGCATCCCATACCGCAAAGGCGAACATGCCCCGTAGATGGCCGACACAGTCCTCGCGCCAATGCCGCCATGCATTCAATAGCACTTCGGTATCGGAATGGGTGCGGAAGCGGTAACCCGCCGCTTCGAGCTGCTGACGCAGGGCCTGAAAATTGTAGATCTCACCGTTGAAGGTCAGCCAGCAACGGCGGTCCTCACTCGCCATCGGTTGCTGACCGCTGGCGAGGTCAATGATCGACAGGCGGCGATGGCCGAGGCCCACACCGGGCGCACGGTGATAGCCAGACTCGTCCGGGCCGCGATGGGTCAAGGCGTCCGTCATACCACGCAGCAGACCATCGGCAATCTCACTGACGCCGCGTAGGTCGACGATACCCGCTATCCCACACATCGACACTCTGCCTTTCTATCCAAATCAATGAAAAACAATTCCGAGCTTGCGTGCCGATCGGCCCGCCGCGTTGCGCGCTTGGGCCGGCCGCTCATGCCGCAAGCCCACGATAGACTTCATCGTAGCTGGCCAGCATGCGCGGCAGACTGTAGCGGGTCTCGACCAGTTGACGACCATAGGCGCCATGACGGGCACGCAGCGCAGCATCGTCGACATAGCGCTCGATAGCCGCGCTCAGGGCCGCCCCATCGCCGCTGGCGACCAAGCTCCCCGATTCACCGTCAACCACCAGCTCGACGTTTCCACCGACAGCGGTCGCGATCACCGGCAGGCTACTCGCCATGGCTTCCAGAATGGTGTTTGAAATGCCTTCGGCGAGCGACGGCAAGACGAACACGTCCAGACCGCGCATCTGCTCCGCGACCTGCGCTGAGTCACCGGCGAACTCCACCCAGTCCTGTCGCTGTGCCGCCGCCACCAGTTCTGCGCAGTCTTGACGCAACGGTCCGTCACCGATCAGCTTGAGACGCACGCCACCGACCAGATCCGGGCGGCGCTCAAGCAGCGCGACAAACGCCTGGCACAGCAAGGTCTGATTTTTGACCGCCTTCATCCGTCCAACCGTGCCGACCACGACCGTCGTGGCTGAATGACGGGCGGCACTGGCCACGAAGCAGCTGGTATCAACACCGTTGTAGATCTGCACGAGCTTGTCCGCAGCGATACCGACATCGCGCAGCAGATAACGCTCGAGGTCGCGCGAGAGCGCGATGAAGCGCTGCACACAATGGCCGAGCAGGCGTCGCGCGAGCCGGTATTTGCGACTACTACCATCGAGATCCTGCACGTCCCAGCCATGCTCGCCATGCACCCGGCCATGCACCCCGGCCAGCCAACCGAGCAACTGCAATTCGAGGGTGACGAAATTGCGCGTATGCAGAATATTAGGACGCACCGTGCGCAACAGCCGCCACATGCGCCACCACACGCGCAGGTCCTGCCCAGGCCGCTTGTACAGCGCGTGAATCTCGATGTCCGGCACCTTGATCCGCTCAAGAAAGGTCGCGTCGTAATCCGACAGACACACGATCACATGGCGATAACGGCCGCGATCAAGTCCATTGATGAGATTAACCATGCCGTTCTCCAGACCGCCAATGCTGAAGCGGAAGAGCACATGCATGATAGTGATGGGAGAAGGCATGGTTTCGCGCCACAACTTGTCTAGTGCGCGCCGTGCAGCTGCTCGAGATTCAGCGCACCGGTGGTGACAAAAGCATCAAGCACATCCACCGCCTGCGCACCCTCGATGATCGGCGTGCCGACCACGATGAACGCGCCGCCTTCATTGCGACCTCTAAGCCGCGCGAGACCTTCCGCCAGCTTGACCACGGCACGATTGGCGGTGCGATGACCGTGACTGTCGAACCAGTACCAATACAAGGTTTCGCCGCCGTCGGACTCGTTGCGCAAACGCAGTACATTGACGTCGTGGACCGCGCCGCCGGCGCGCAGCTCGCGCCGCCCGTAGTCAACTTGGCGCTGGAGCGCTTTATCAAACACGCGATTATCGTGATTGATAAGTTCGTCTCCCTCACCCTGTTTACGGAAGTAAACAACATCGACCACCACGCTGCGACCATCCGCCGTGCGGTAACGGGCGCAAAGTGTCTGGTCGGCGCCACGGAAATTCGGACGCAGGGTCGAGGTGATGGGCTCCGGCCCGTGCCAGCCAGGCACCTGCGGCAGGCGCACTTGTGCCGCTAACGGTCGGTTGGCGTCGAGCAGCCGCAGCGCGCCACGCGGGATGAGCGCGATGCCAATCGCGAGCAGCGCGATGAACACAAGTTTGGCGACACGCACTGCTGGGCCGGGTAGCGCGCCAGTCACGAGCGGCGTGGTGTCTTCGATGTCGCTGAACAGGTTACCTAGCCAGAACAGCACGAATATGACGAAACCGAAGAACACCCAACCGTAAATGAAGTGGTCAACACCCTGGGCATACTTGTAGTTGCTGAGATGGGAGATCATGACGATGCCGTAAGCGCGTACGCCGTTGGCCAGCAGCGGTACCACCACGGCTGCCATCATGAACACCAGCCGGCGCCAGGCGGCGCGAAACTGCAGATACGTGAACATGGCCGCGACCGACAAGGTGGCGATCAGGTAATTGACACCACTGCAGGCTTCCGCGACCACAAAACTGCCCGTGGGTATGGTGAGATAACGGCCCTCGATGAAGACCGGGATGCCGGTCAGGTGCAAGAGCTTGACCACCACCATGGCGGTCCAGTCCTGCAGATAGGGGACTAGGAATTCGCCTTCCGGCACGGCGAAATACAAGTAAAAAAACGGGAAAGCCACCACCAGAAAAGCACGCTGGCCGAGTAGCGCCCACGCTGCGCCGATCAGCATACCGACTACCGCGAGGTGCATGGCGAACGCGACCGACATCAACTGTCCACCCAGCCACACCAGGGTGTTCAAGGCGATGTAGCCCAGACCCAGCCACGAAACCGCCGGCATCGTGCCGGCAAGTTGTTCGCGCTTGGAGAAGCCCAGATAGAGAGCGATGAATGGGATCAGAAAACAATGATTGAAGGTGCTCGAGTGGTTCCATACCCCGACCATGTTGGCAAAGGTGTCGTAGAACACCAGAGCCAATGCTGCGATCGCTACCCCCAGCGCCATGAGGTGTCGACGCCATGCCGCAGTGAGCGCTTGGTCAGACACCATGCTAACCAAGACTGCGCGACAGCCACGGCCCGATGACACTCGCCAGCGGTAGAGGCAGACGCTTCCAGCAGTCGATAAACAGACGATACTTGGGGTTCATCGGATTGATGTCCGGCATCGCGCTGGCAGCCACCAGTTCGTACTCGTAGAACAGCGGCGTGGGCTCGAAACCGAGGTTCAGCTTCCACTGATAGGGGCCGGTATCGCGCTTGCTGCGGCCGAAATCGAATACCGTGCAACCGCGCGCGGCGGCCCGTCCGATAATTTCCCAGGCGAGGAAGTCATTGCCGTTCAAACCACGGGCGGCGTAGGTCCCGCCCCAGTAATAGGGGCACACTGTGTCGCGAAAATAAAAATTCATGGCCGCCGAAATCGGTCGGCCTTCAAACTCCGCAATGACCAGTTCCACGGCATCGCCGAAGGTCGCGGCAATGATGTCGAACAGCGCGCGTGGAAATACCGGCGTGCCGAGATTGCGCACGCTTTCTGCGTACACCGCGTAAAAGGTCGGCACATCGCCGCGCCGGCCGAGCAGGCCATTTTTGATGCCCTTGCGGATCACGTTGCGCTGCTTGCTGCGGATCGCCTGCATGTTGGCGTCGGCATCGGCATATATCGGTTTGCTGAACGTCTCGTACAGGTGTTTGGTGACACGCGGCAGTCCACTTGGCGCCGGTAGCCGGTACTCCAGCGCGCCAACCGCGAGCTTCCGGGCGCGCTGACTGGCGGCCGCGTAGAGTTGCGCAATGGCCTCCGGCGCGCTGGCCAACGGACCAGCATGGGCACTAAAGGCCAGTGAACTCAGGTTATTGCCAAACCACAGACTCTTGGTGTGTATCAGGGGCAGCACACCACACAGCGTGCCGTCCTGCTCCGCCATCAGGTAATGAGCACGATGGCCTAGCGCGTCCTGCAATACGCGCCGCCAGCCACTGAGGTGGAAAAACGTGCCGGCTGGATGTGCCATGACAAAAGCGTCCCAAGCGGCAGCCACGCTGTCATCAAATTCACGCACGCGCAAAGCTGTCACTCCCGACCTGTAGCGCGCATTTACCGCCTATCACGTCGCGGTAGACTTCGCGAAAGGGCGCCCAGGCGAAATCTGCGAGCAGGCGCTGCATACGGGCCAAAGCGCGCTCTTGGTTGAGGTAATGGCGGAAACGTGTCTTCAAGCGTACTCCCGACGGCCGCGGCTGTTGCGGATCGAATTCCCAGGGGTGGAAGTACATATTAGCGGCGGCGTGGTCACTTCTATTGACTGCGCGAATGAGGCTGCGCGAAACGACGTAGGGCAGCAGACGAAAGAAGCCACCGCCACCGGCGGGCAGATTGCGCCCGCCGATGCGCACCGTCGAGACCGGAATCTCAGTCAGCTGCGTGGTGCCCGGTGGCCGAAACGGCGTGCGCGGCGCATGCGGCGCGCCATACAGATCGTGGCGCACCGGGTAGATGCTGGAACTGTAAGTGAAACCCGCCGATTCGACTTCGGGAAAAGCCCACAGATTGGAATAATCAATTGAAAAGCTGGCGGCGCGATAACCAATCACCGGCACGCCTAACACATCCTCCAGCAAGCCTTTACTGCGCAGGACATCGGCGCGAAATTCGGCGCGTGTCTGCGTGGTGGCACGGGTATGGTTGTAACCGTGACAGGCCACTTCGTGTCCCTCATCAACCATCCGACGCAATAACTGCGGATGGCGCTCGGCTATCCAGCCCAAAGTAAAAAACGTAGTGCGCACGCCGGCGCTGGCGAAGAGGTCGAGCAGACGCGCAGTGGCGAATTCCACCCGCGAAGGCCACGACTCCCATTGGCTGGACGAAATGACCGCTTCGAAAGCCGAGACTTGAAAATATTCCTCGACATCGACGGACATCGCATTGACGACTGACTGGGCACTCATGGCATGCATGCTGTGGGCAATTCTCGATCTTCCTCATGTCACCGCAGACTGCCCGCAGTGCAGTAGATGGTGCCCCACGTTTCGAAGCGGCGCGACCCTGCCGGGCTTGACGGTCGTTGCTCAGTGACGCGAAATCATCCAGTAGCCGACCGCCAGCGAGACCAGTGCGACCACCACCAGTATCGACAGAAAAGTAGTGGTCCACAGCGGGAAACGTGTGCCTTCGAGGCGCGTCATCGTGGTATCGAGCGGCGACAACTCGATGAACGAGCTCGGTGTGGGCGCAAGCTTGGCGGTGAGATCCTCGATAACATGCTGCATATTCGCCAAGCGGTTCTCAAGCTCGAGAATCTCGCCACTGCGATCGGCGGCCTCGGCGCGTGGCGCCGCTACCAGCGGTCGACGCTCGCCGCCTTCGGGACGCACGTCTATGCCATCGTCGTCAGCATCTTCACTGGCGATCTCCTCGCACACCGCGTCCAGCACCTGGCCATTGATGACGTGTCCATCGTCGAGATAACAATTCAGAAGGGTACGGTCGAACAGCGTGTTTATGCGCCGTGGCACGCCACCGGTAACTTCGTAGATGCGCTGGTAGACCGCTTCCTCGATGAGCGGGTCGTTGGCCCAACCGACGCGACGCATGCGGTGTTCGATGTAAAACTTGATCTCAAGCGCCGACAGCGGTTTGAGGTGGTAGGCGGCAATCACTCGTTGGCGCAGCTGTTCAAGACCTGGCGCGCGCAGAATGCCGCGGAATTCGCGCTGGCCAAGCAGAAAGCTCTGCACCAGCGGCACGCCGTTGTGTTCGAAGTTCGACAACATGCGCAGCTCTTCCAGCGCCGAGCGCGGCAGATTCTGCGCCTCGTCCATGACCAGCAGCACGCGCTTGCCATCTTCGCGACAGGCCTTGAAATAGGCCTCAAGATCGTGCAGCAGACTGGCCTTGGAAGCGCGCTCAAAGGGCATGTCGAACTCAGCCGCGATCAGACGTAACAAGTCGAGGTCTTTAACGTTGGTCGAAACGATCTTGGCGGCGACCACACCCTGCTCTTCGATTTCGCGAAACAGATTGTTGACCAGCATGGTCTTGCCGGTGCCGACATCGCCCGTGACGACGATGAAACCCTGCTCCTGCTGCAACCCGTAGCGCATGTAAGCCAGCGCACGCTTGTGGCCCTGACTGCGATAGAAGAAATGGGGATCAGGGTTCAGCTGAAAAGGCTTGCCGGTCAGCTTGAAGTGCGCTTCGTACATGAACCGACCTTATAGATGCAAAATCAACGAGGCCGTGACTGCGTTCTCTAAATAAGTGGCGCGCTCGCGATCGGAGACGAAGCCGATGGCGCTCAGGTCACCGTGATTGCTGACCGTATACTCATAGCGCAGACGCGCTGTGGCATGACGATTGAGTTCGTAATCGAGCGACGGAAAAATCGAGTAAAAGGTGCCGCTCGCGGTCAGGGTTGAATCTTTGTTCTCACGCCATTGCACACCCAAACTGGCGTGTAGACGCGGCCGCAGCGTACGATCGATATCAAATCCCACACCACGACTGCGATCGGTGCGCGAGGTCGACAAATGCACGCGGTCGGCCTGGAAGTAAGTCAGATGCAATTCACTACGCCGCAGCTTGTAGCTGACCTGCGTCGACAAGTTCTTTTCGATGAAAACATCGGTGGTGGCGCCGGGCGAGTCGATGGGCACAAAGATCTGACCGTTGGGGTCGAACACCGGCTGGCCGTTGACGTCGAACAGCGGCACAAGCTGCAGCGCACGCTCGTAGTCGCTATTCGTTCGCACATCTTTGTCGTAGCGGAAACTGAAATGCCAGCGCCGCAGGCGATGATCAGCGTTGACCTTAAGCGCTTTGCCGAAAAAATGATCGCCCCAATCCACCATCACGCTCGTGCGCGGCGACGGTGTCCACGTGCCGCCGATGCTCCAAGTCGCACCAGAGGTCAGGCTACGGGTGGTCGCAAATCGATTGTCGTCATAGCCGCCACGGCCGGTGAAGCGGAATTCGGAGTTCCAGATGTAGGACAAGTCGCCGACAAGGCGCTTGAACTTCTCGACCCTGCCACTTTGGAACTGCGCATCACGGGATGAAGCATTGAGGCCGATGGGAAAGCGTCCGGAGGTCGGCCCGCAGACCCCCGCCGACAACGACTATGCGGGCGGTTTC